>CAZEIY010000046.1:0-17474 GCA_964512375.1 uncultured Rickettsiales bacterium
CTCGAAGCGTGAGCGAATGGACAGTTCTTAGAAGGTGTCGATGATGTTGGCTACATCACTGACCCGCACCATGCCCCCATCGGGCGAGGTTCCCACGATGACCTCGCCGAGCTGGCTGACACTCTGGTACTGGCCTACCGTGCGCAGGATGTATTCCTCGCCTCCGGTCTTCAGGTTGCCACCGGGGAGATTGAGGTTGGCAGCTCCCAGCGCAGCGGCCACCTGGGCGAGAGTTACGCCATAGCCATTGATGGCGTCGGGACTCACCTCTACCCAGAGTTGCCTATCCTGGATACCTCCTACCTCAACCTTGCCGATCCCCTTGATCTCCTTGATGTCGCGCTCGAGGTTCCGGGTTATTCGGTGTAGTTCAGCGCGGCTCAGGTCCCCATGAATGACCACGGCGACCATGGGCATGAAGTCCTGAGAGGTGAAGTTCAGCCAGAACGGATCTTCGGTTTCTTCGGGGAGCGCGACGGTCGCGAACTTGTCTTTGAGGTCCTGGTAGTGGTTGCGGAAGGTCTGCTTGTCAGATTGCTCGAACTTGATCGAGAAGAACGCGTAGCCCTCTTTGGTGCGGCTGTAGGTGCCGGCAATGCCGTCGACTCCCTCGATGACGTCTTCGACCGGGTCGGTGATCAGCTGCTCGATTTCCTGGGGAGCGGCGCCTGGAAGGTCGACGCGCAAGAAGACCCAGTTGAACGCGATCTCGCTCATGAGTTCGCGTGGCAGCTTCACGAGGCTGTAGCTGCCAACGATGATCAGCGCCAGAATCAGCATGTGCACCAGCACCGAGTTTCGGATGCTGAATCTGGCGAGCCACTTCATGGGGGCGATCCGCTACTTCGAGTTGGCAGAAGTGCTGGCAGCAGGTGAGCCAGGCTCTGCCTCAGGCAGCTTGGGCATGTCGTAGATCCGCACAAGGGCCTTGTCTCGGAGCTTTTGCTGGCCGAGGGAGACGACCAACTCTCCGGGGTCCAGTCCTGAGCGGATCTCGACCTGGTCGCCGACACTCAGACCGGTCTCGACGGGACGGGCGTAGGCGAGCCCGTCGCTGACTACGAAGACATGGTTCTCGGACTCTCCGAGGACTGAGGCTCTTGGTACGAGGACGGCGCTCTCGCGCTGCTCGAGGACAATCTCAACGCGTGTCATCATCCCCGGGCGAAGGAGCCCCTTGTCCTCATCGATGTTGATCTCGACGGGGTAGGTTCGAGTGCGAACGTCGGCCGAGGGGCCGAGGCGCGCCACATATCCCAAGAAGGGCTCTTCCTGCAGGCTGGGTACTAGCAGGCGTACCGGAAGATTCTCGACGACGTAGCCGATGACGGAACTGGATACCGCAGACAGAACGAAGAGGTGATCGACGCTGACCAGCTGGAAAGCCGGGGTCCCCGGCGCGACAAGGGTGCCTAGTTCGAGTTGAACTTGAGCCACCGTTCCCGCAAATGGTGCCCTCACGGAGCAGTCTGCCAGGGCCTTCTGCGAGAGGTTCAGGCCCGCCTCAGCTGCTTCGACCCCAGCGGTTCGGCTGTCTAGCTCGATCCGAGCCTGGTCCAGAGACTGTTCGCTGACAGCGGCCTGGCCGTGCAGGCTCTCGATGCGTTCGAGGTTGACCTCAGCGAGATGGAGCCCTGCTCGCGCTTGAGCGAGATTTGCATCGGCCTGTTGCTGCTGAGCTCTCGCCACGGTTGGGTCCAGTCGTGCGAGGACGGTTCCCTTTTCGACCTTTGAACCCAGGTTCACCGGTAGCTCAATGACTCGGCCTGCGACCTCTGCGGAGATCAGGGCCTGGTGTTCTGCCATCACCGTACCAGTGGTGTTGATCTTCTCGGTGACGGGGCCGGTGCTGGCAGCCTCCACCACGACGGGGATGCCTTCGTCCTGCGCTGCATCTTCGTCATCGGCGTCGTCGCTCGAGCAAGCCGTCAGCAAGATCAGTAGAAGGGCGAGCACAGGCAGGAAGGACCGCTCGGTGATCTTGGGAAACCAGTTGGTGTGTGTCATCTGGAGGACCTTCTACGCTGATGCTTCCTAACTGGTTGAGCAGGATGGGTCGTTAGCGTCCTGGGGTCAAGTCCTCTGCTCGTTGCACTGGACTCCTGTGGACTTCTACGGGCCCTGCTATCCTCGGCGCCATGGGCATGGCCAGTCTTCGAAGGGACTCCCTCTTCCTGCTGCTGCTCGCTTTGGTCCTGCTTGTGGGGCTTGCCTGCAACAGGCAAGAGGTGGGCGAGCCCCTGGTTGAGGGGGTTCCTACTGCAACAGTCAGCACCGCAGGGGAGGCTTTGCCCCCTGAACGCGCCGCTCCTTCTGGTGCGGTGATGGGTCCCGCAGCGGCGCGTGAGGGTGCCGCTGAGCCCGCACCTGAGTCAATGGCACAGTGCGCAGGGGTGGAGCAGCATCAAGGGGCAGATGTTGTGCTCAAAGAGGTAGAGCGTGGCTTCGATCGGCCGGTGCATTTCGCTGCGTTTCCCGGCAAGCAGAACCTGTTTGTCATTCTCGAGCAGGCTGGCCTCGCACGGATCGGCAGCCCCGGGGGTGACTGGCGTGAGTTTATTGACCTGCGAGACATCGTCGTCTCTGAGGGAGAGCAGGGGTTGCTCTCCCTCGCCTTTCATCCCAGGTATGAGAGCAATGGTCGGGTTTTTGTCTACTACACGGTAGGCGCCGGGGACGTGCGGCTCTCTGAGTTCAAGGTGGCTGGCGAGGGGGCTCTCGCGGCGGTGGTACGTGCCAGCGAGCGGATTCTGTTGAGTATTGACCAGCGCTTCTCCAATCACTTTGCGGGACAGCTGTTGTTCGGACCAGATGCGTTCTTGTACGTAGGGATCGGGGACGGCGGTAGTGAAGGCGATCCCGACAACAACGCGCAACGCCTCGACTCTCTGCTCGGGAAGATCCTGCGACTCGATGTGGACTCGGTTACTGCGGATCGCCCGTACGGCATCCCCAGGGACAACCCTTTCGTTGGAGTGGATGATGCGAAGGGTGAGATCTGGGCCCTGGGACTGCGCAATCCCTGGCGCTTCTCCTTTGATCGCGGCACTGGTCGTCTGTGGATATCGGATGTGGGCAGCCTTGCCTGGGAAGAGTTGAGTATTGGTGTGAAGGGCGGCAACTACGGCTGGAAAGTTCTCGAAGGCACCCACTGCTTCGAGGAAGGCTGTGACCTTGCACATCCCGGGCTGGTTGCTCCGATCTGGGAATACGGTCGAGACAGAGGCATGTCAGTGATCGGAGGTTTTGTTTATCGAGGCTGTGCGTTGCCCGACCTGCGGGGCCTGTATCTGTTTTCGGATTACCAGCCGCCAGATTCACCGCTTTGGTCGCTCTATTTTTCGGGTCAGGGGGGAGCCGCTAACCGAGGGGCCGTTGCGTTGGAGAGCACCGGGGCAGTGATCAGCTCCTTTGGAGAGGACGAGGCGGGCGAGATCTATGCCCTCGACCACCTTGGCGGCCGACTATTGAAGTTGATTGGACGGCCCCAATGAGGCGTTGGGATTGGTCTTTCGCCGGCCTCGTCGGCGGGCTGCTGATGGTGCTTCGCTGTCTGCAGCTTCGCTCGACCGCCCATCGCCTCTACGACCCGGAGTGGGTGGATTTCATCACCTTTAGCGAGCATCTTCGCGCCGGCACCGTGGTGACTGAGAGCGTCGAGCAGTTCATGCATACCTACCAGCATCAGGGAGCCAGCCAGGGTGTTGCTGCGGTACAAATTGGAGCAGCACTGCTCGGCTCTGTGATGGGACCGACGGCGTGGTCGCTGCATGCTGTGACGATGCTTGCCGAACTGGCCCTCGTGGTAGCGCTCGCCCTGCTGCTGCGCCGCCTGACCAGTCGTCGTATCGCTGCGTTGGCGATCGCGCCGTTCGTCTTTGTCCCGAGTTTCGTGGTCACCTGGCAGCTGTTGCCTTTTGGGAATCACAGTGAGTTCTTCGTGTTTCCCGCGCTTCTCGCTCTCTTCCTGGCGGGAACTCCACTCCGAGAACGGCCGTTGTGGCATTGGCTTCTTCCGCTCGTTGCTGTCGCCATTGGCTTCTTCTTGTACCGGGTGCTCCTTGCCCCAGCGGTCGGTTTTGCCCTGGCGACTCTACTCTTTGCCCGCGGCAGAGCCCGCATCCTCGGTCCCGTCGCCGTGGGGCTCGGGCTGACGATCGCAGTGACGATGTTGGCTCTTGCTTTCGGCCGCGAGAGCTTCACCCCGCTTCTTGGCAATCTCTCGTTGCTGGCGCCGCGCATGGAGCCATCGGGTGCAGCGCTCCTGGATCAACTTCAGGGGGGCTGGCTGTTTAAGCTGCCCAGGGCGCCGCGAACAAGCAATCTGGGCCTGAGCTATCCAATTGTGCTGCTCATGGGGCCCTGCCTGCTCGTCCTGTTCAGCTTGCGCGATCGCCGTGTTCTCAAGCAGCCCGTGCTCGTCGTGTTTGCGTTGGCCTGGGCGGTCGTGGGCATGATCATGCCATCGGTGAGTTCTGCGCTGCGAGCGGAGTATCTGCTCACCGGTGTCTATGGACTGCTCTTGTGTTGGGCGCTCTTGGTTGCCCTTCCCTGGACGTTGAGTGGTAGCCGTTGGCTCGCGGTCGGAGTCGTCTCCCTGGTCCTCCTGGGTGGCCTCGATAGTGCCCGCTATATCCAACCTTCAGCGTGGCAGGCGAGCGCGGACTATGAGGGGGTCGCCTTCTGGCGTGAGCTGGGCCTTCACTGGGTTGACCCGGATGACGTGCCGTACTTCGCCCGGGTGGTCGAAGAGAATAGGGCCGATCCAGCGATGAGTTTTGGTTGGCTCTTCGTTGACTGCCCCTGGGATACGAGTGATGCAGCAGGCCGCGTGCCGGGCGGTCAGATCGCTGATCTGCGTGAGGGGCACTGCGAGGGCTGGAAGCCCGGTGAACTGGCGGGCCACATAGGTGACTACTGGGCACTTGAACCCGCGCTACAGACGGGCTTGGACACAGGCTATATGCAGGTCGGTGGACGTTTCGATGCTGCGGCGGTTGGCCGCGGCGCTTGGATTCTCTGCAATCGGGACATGCAGAGACTGGAGCGCGCCCTCGAAGGTCTGGCTGCCGACCAGGCCGAAGCTATTCTTGCTGGGGCTCGGGCAGAGGCTCAGCTGTGGGCTGGTCCTCCGTAGCCTCCTCTACGGGCGCCTCCTCTACGGGCGCCTCCTCTACGGGCGCCTCCTCTACGGGCGCCTCCTCAGCGGGCGCCTCCTCGACGGGCGTCTCCTCAGCGGGCGCCTCCTCGACGGGCGTCTCCTCAGCGGGCGCCTCCTCGACAGGCGTCTCCTCAGCGGGCGCCTCCTCTACGGAGGCATCCTTGGCTGAAGACTTCTTGTCTTTGTGGGCCTGTGCGGGCCGATAGGGACCCAGGCGAATGGAAGCGCGGAAGTCGAGCCGCAGGACGCTTCGCTCCACCCCGGTGATGGGGATGGTTGCGCCGACCTCGAAGCCAAAGCGCTTCTTGTCGCTGAAGCGCACCCCGAGGGCGCCGGCAAACACATCGATGGGCCCCCGGTAGCCGAAGTTGCCGTGCAGGTCGGCAACGAAGGCAAAGCCGGCTGCTGGCTGCAGGGCCAGGCCGGCGGTGACTACTCCGCCGACGAGCGGCATCGGGTCACCCTGGCTGATAGCGGCTGAGGCGATCAGTCCGCCATGTGCGTGCAGCGATAGCCAGGGAAGGGGGGTTGCGACAGCCGTTACTCCCGCATCCATGCCTATCGGCCACGCGTTCTTGTACAGATCGAAGGCGGTGGGCAGCACCACTTTGCCGGTCAGTCCGAGGCTGGCTTTTGGTCGGATTAAGAAGCGCCAGGTACCGCCCAGGGTTGTGTGCCCGAGGCCCAGGTGGCTCGCTGAGGTGGGGGTGATGACCTGCTGAAAGCGCAAGAATTCCATGCGGGCGAAGAGCTCGCCGCGGCTGCCGATGGCCAGGCTGCCATCGAGGGTCAGGTTGCCCAGCAGGTGGCCGTAGAAGTTGAAGGTGTCGACGAGCAGCATGCCCCCGGCGTCCAGTCCGACCTCGCTTCGTCCGCAGGTGCGCTGCCCGGCGCCGAGTCGGCCATCGAGGAGCGCCGCGGTGATCGGGCCTTGTGGCAAGCCGTAACCAAACGACTCGCACGGATCGGCATGTGCTGAGAGTGGCGTCAGAGTCAGTGCTGCGGCAGCAGTGATGGCGAGGGCTAACCGGGTCATCAGTTCACTCCCGAGAAGCCGTTGCCATCGCGGTCGAAGATGAGCGGGTTGGTGAAGGCGAGAGGGTAGCCGCCGGGAACGACTGCGTGGAAGAAGTACTCGGGGCTGGTGCGGTCGGTGGGAGCCGGTGGGTTGGTGAGCGGGCCGGAGCTGTCCAGACAGGCCGCAGTGGGCGCTTCCTCCAGGCCCTCGACATCCTGCCAGTCGATGGTGCCATCTGAGTTGTTGTCGCCGGTGTCCGGTAGGCCATCGCAGTCCAGATCGGCGTTCTCTTGAAGAGCCTGGCCCGCCTCGACCACCAGCCATGCATCTCCCGTTGCGGGCAGCAGCTCGGCCAGTGGGATCTGCAGTCCGCTGATGCGAGCGCTGGGGGAGAGAGCGAGAGGATCACCAGCGGGTGCCAATTCCTCCCTCAGGGTGCGAACCACCTCGCCGTTAACGACGATGCGTACTTCGTCGACGGGCACCCAGGGGGCGGCGCTGAGGTCGATGCTAAGGGTTGCGCTCTCGGCGGGCTCGAAGGGGATGATGCTGGGGGTTCGAGCTGCGCCCTGTGCATCCTGAGTGGAGACCTGCAGCACCGGACCGTTCGTGCCGAGGATTCGCCCTTCTTTGATGGAGGTGTTGAACACATCCAGGTCGAACTCCAACAGTGAGGTGCTGGTCGTGACCAGATTCCGCGGTGTGCCGAGGACATTGTCCGTCAGGCCATGGGAGTCACTGTTGGCGGTTCCTGCGCGCAGGATGCCCTGGTTGAGGAGGTAGAACCAGAACGTTCGGAAGAGGAGGAAATCAGCATTCTCGCTACCGTTCATGACTTCTTGACTGTCGTAGTCGGAGTTGGCGAAGTCGGCTCCGGGCGGCTGGTAGAGGAACATGCTTGAAGCGCTGCCGTCAAAGGCTGTCGGCAGGTCCTCATTGGTCGCCAGTCCCAGGGCGCTTGCGTAGCCCAGGTCGCGACCAAACTGAAGATCTCCAAGGGGGTGATTTAGCTGGACGATGCCCGTGTCAGCCTGCCAACCGGTGAAGTTCTGCATCCGGGTGAACAGTTGGCCAGGTTCTACTTTCTCGTCCCAGGTGGCACCGCGCCAGGCACCCTCCGCGTCGAAGGGCACCGGCCAGAAGTTCCAGTGACCCATGACCTGGGGAAAGGGAAAGTCAGGCTGTAGTCGGAACAGGATGTGCCCGGTGGTCTCAAGTCCGTCGATCAGGTGCATGCGATCCCAGGCGCCGAGTTCTGCCATGGCGCTGGCGTAGTTCGAGACGACGTCATGGTCCGTAGAGGCGATGACCTCGACCCTGGCTGCGAGGAAGGCGGACACTCGGTCGATGTCCGGGATCGATGAGTCGAAGGAGGCGCTGCCATGGACGTGAAGGTCCGCGCTGAGTGTGCCGCTCGGCTGTAGATCGAGGCTGTGTAGCTCGAGGATCGCCGATGCGCTCTCGCCTGCGACGACCTCGATTCGCTGATGGGCGAGGGTGGAGAAGGGGCCTGCGGTCGCGAAGACGTCGTAGCTTCCGGGCAGAATGGGTAGCTCGACGGGGCCGTCCAGGAGGACCCTGTTGCAGGCGGGAGAGGCGCCATTCGGATTCCCCAGCAACGGAGCGCAGGTCTCGAATTGTCCGAAAATCGCGCCACTGACAGCTGCCTCGGTAGTGTCATCGGCGGGGTAGAGCAGGGCGAGCACGTGGTCACTCTCACCATCGATGCGTGCGTCCAACATCAAGCTGCCGACAGCAGGGATGGCGAGCTCCCCTACATCGAGGGAGTCTTGAAGGACGGTCACTTCTCGCTCGAGGACGATGTGGCCATAGGACTGCACGCTGAGCACATAGGTCCGGTCGGCGGGCAGTCGGGCGCTGAAGAGACCCGAATCGTCGGGCAGAGCGTGGCTACGCGGGATGCGTTCTTCGACGGGAGTCTGCAGGGTTCCCTCTGAGATGAGCACCGCTGCACGAACATCCTTGCCGAGATGTGAACCGGGGTCATCACTGGCGCTTACCTGGCCGCCCATGGTCACCCACGGCTCTCCCCACAACTTGTCACGAACATCTAGGCTCAGATCGACGGCTCCTGAGACCGCCGCTCCCGCCGCAACTCCGATGAACCGCTCATAGACCATGTAGTCGCGGGGCAGTACTAAGGTGAGGGGGGCGCCCATGGCGGAGACTTCGGTGCTGTGGAAGCCGGAGGCAAGCTCGAGATTGCAGGCGACCACGCCATACGAGGAGGCTGGCTCGGTGTGTGCGGCGATGGCGAGATACGGGGTGTCTGCGATCGCGTCGGGTACCGTGGTCAGGCCGAAGGAAGGGTGGTCGAATCCAGCGCCGGGACTCGCAGTAAACGGCAGGTGCTCACGCTTGCCGTAGTAGAAGCCATCGGCGCCCATCCATGAACGGGGTTCGATGCCGGTGTTGATGAACTCTGTGCGTACCCGCACTCCCGGATCGCACGGGCGAATCTCATACCGGGTGTTCACTCGGTACTCAGGGTGACCGTCCAGATGACCCTGGAACTGGACGGCGGCGACGCCGGGTTCGTCCAGGATGCGATAGCTGGTGTACAGGGCGGCATCCTCAGGAAGAAGGCCCGTGGCATGGAAGATCCCGCGCAGCGAGTCGTCGCCACCCCCTGGTGTTCCCAGGTCGATGAGACTTCCTCCTGAGGGGGCAAGATAGTGGGGGTGATCGAGGGCGTCGATGACAGCGCTGACCTGGCCATTTGAGAGCAGGATGTCACCGATGGCGGCGAGGGCGTCCATGCCGCCGGGGACTGAGGTGTCCTCGCTGACTACGAGGCGCGCCTCGAGCAGGGAGTCGTCACCACACTCAAATACCAGAGCCTGACAGGGTGCCGACACCACGCAGTCTTCCTCTCCATTGAGGCAACTGTCCGCGGCACATCCGGGGCCGAGCAGAGCGATCAGTGTGGCAGAGGCGCCAAGTACCAGCGTGTGGAGGGATAAGGGGGTGCGCCCTGGGGCGATAGCTGCTCGCATGATGACTCCGAGGTGGGAGCGGACTGTACTCTCTGGACCACTTCCCGTCACGTTCCGCCGGTGGCTGAGAGGACTTCAGGCGCTCAGGAAGTGTGGGAGATGTGTCGGTAGAACTCACGCACGGTAATCAGTAGAAGGCCGATGACCAGTATCGGTGGGGTCATCACCAGTAGGAGGGCCGTCTGCACGGACCTGGTTGTTAGCCTTCCCCTCTGCGGGAGGTGGTGAAAGGTCGGCATCTTGCGCAGCCCCCAGATGATGGGCTGAGTACGGAAGAGTCGGAGAGTGAAGCTCTTTGAACTCGAGATGATCTTTTCATGCAATGGCCTCTGCTGAAGACGAATCAGACAGCGCTGGCGCTCGCGCTCGGGGACGTAGAGGTGGGTCGATACTTCACCGAGTTCTTCGTATTGCTCACTGCCCCTCGTCCAGGGGATCGTCTCAGGGAAGCGCAATTCGTCGAATGCTGGCTCGGTGACGAGGACGTACTCGTCTGCCTGGATCGAGTTTTTTAAGAGTCGATGGACGAGGATCACGTCGACTCCAGCCAGTTCGTTGAACTGACCTACCTTATGAAATAGCGCGGTGCCGGCGTGCATCACCATCTTCAAGCGCAGTCGGTCAATGGTTGAGCAGGCGTCGCATGTGCAGATGCGGCTCTCGGTGAGCTCAATGACCCGGTCGGCAAAGGCTGCGTATGCGGCGAGCAGCTGCATGCACAGGCGCTCATGGGTCTCAGGGTCTGCCCACTCGTCCGTATCGATTACGGAATATAGGAAGACGGCATCCCCCTCGAGCTTGGAGACCTCGATGGGATACTCGACGCCGTTGAGAATCGTCTCAATCAACTCAGTGATGATGAGTTGAGCGTGGGCGAGCGCCTTGGCGTTCGCGGTCATAAAGCGTGTGTAGCCGCTGATGTCAGCGATGATCAGGAGGACTCTTCGTTCTTCATCCATAGCTAACTGCGGTTCTCAAAGTCGGATCAAGACGCTCCCTTTGACGAAAACATCGATGCTCTCAGTTTTTGTCTGCCGGTCGTCACCCCAATTCAAGCGCTGACCATAACCCACGTGTACGGCGGTGCCTGGGTAGGGTATCAAGGTTAGTAGTGCCGAGAGACTGATCTGAGAGCTACTTGAGGTCGTCTTCCGCTCCAGGTCGAGCTCATCTTCGGCTCTTCCCTGTGCAATGAGTCGCAGGGACAGCGCCCTGGTTAACCCAAGGGTGGCCTTGATTCGATAGATCCACAGTCGCTCAAGTTCTTCGTCCGCCTCGCCTAGTAGGTTGAGTGTGCTGGCGAGGTCGATGCTGAGTCGCCGAAAGGCGCGCAGCCGGAGCTTCGCGCCCACATCTCGCTCCATTGTCTGCGTGGCGTCGCTGTACCGGATTGAGTCGCCAACGGTGGCCCAGACCTCACCTTGGATGAGCTCCAGGGCACGATTCTCGAACTCGACGCGAAGGCGACCTACCTTGAAGCCCTGGCCCTCGTACAGGTTGTCGCTGAGGCTGCCTTGAAGTGTGATCTCAGTGGTCGCCGGGAGTCGAAACAGGGCCTCGTACCTGACGCGGGAGTCCGAAGGTGTCGGATCGGTGGAGAGTCTCTCGAAGATCTGCCTCGCTGAGATGCTCAGATCGACGAAGCGCAATGGCCCGGAGGATGGCTCCAGACGCCGCCAGCCGTAGACCCACAAGGTGGACAGGTCGGCTCGAGCAGTAAAGCTGTTCTCCATCCGATGGCCTGCAGTGGTCACGTCGGCTCCGAAGCCGCCGCCCCACAATCTCATGTTGCGGTCAACGAAGGCACCCGTGCGGAGGCCTCGTGCGCGCTCGCTTCCGTCGACCAGTCCTGCATCGGAGACATTCACCCAGAGCCGAGCGTTGCTGTGTGCATCCAGGCCGAGTTGAACAGTTAGATCAAGACCGTGGTAGCTGCTGTTTAGTCGGTTTGGGTTGCTCTTGATCAGCTCCTTGTCGGACCAGGTAAGGCTGACTTTGCCCCTCTGGCCGATGTCCCAGCCGGCGCCGACGTAGGTCACAAAGGCGAGAGCGTCTTCGACGTCGCTGGCGGAAAATCCCGGTGTCGGAGCCTCGTTTATGAAACTTTCGTGCGGGTTTTCGTCCAGGGCATGCAGGACCGCCAGAGACAGGCGGCCTTGCTTCCCGGACACTTTGACGCCGTATATCGGATCCACCACTGAGCGGGTGTAGAGCATGTGCGGCGAGTAGAGCTCGCGCCCTTCGAGGAAGAAGGGGCGCCGCTCGGGCAGGGACTGGGCAAAGCGCAGGTTGTTGTCGATACGATCCGGATCGGCCTCTATCTGCGAAAAGTCAGGATTGACGGTCGCGTCAAGAGTGATCGACGATGTGAGGCGGACCTTGACTCCCAGACCGGGGTCCACCGTCTCGGGAAATCCTGGAGCCCGCCAGACGAGCTTGTCCTGCTCCTCGTCGCGGTCCAAACCTGTGCGCCCGACCACGGTGGGTAGAAACTCGAGCCCGATTCCGCTTCGCTTCGCTTTGACTCCGTGCAGTGGCATGAACTGCTGAAGCATTGGACCGCGGTCGCTGTCGATTCGCGGATAGGATGCTTTCTCATCACGCTCCGCGAACTTTCGAGTCAGCAGTATTCGCCACGGTGTGTCGGAGCCGTCTGGAAATCGTAGCGATCGGAAGGGGATAGCCACTTCCACATCGAAGCCCCCTTCGACAATCTTTGCGCCGCTCCGGAAGATGGCGTCCCACTGTGGGTTCCAGCTGTTTCCCTGGCCCATCAGCATGTCCTGCTGCACTCCAAGGGCGTTGATGTAGAAGATGTACGCCCTTCGACCGTCGCCGAAGGGGTCGATGTAGATTCCGACCTGGTCGTCGTCATTTACATCTTCGCGTTCACTGAGATAGCCGCGAACCCTGGTTGGTTTGTCGAATCGGCAATGGAACCCGACATAGAGCCGATGCTCGTCGACCAGAATCCAAGCCTTGGTCCTTCCCGCGGGGGAAAAGCCCTCGTTCGGGTAGAGGCCGACGAAGTCAGTAATGACTTCAGCACGATTCCACGCCTCCTCGTCTAGAACGCCATCCGCCTGGACACTCTCACCTTCCCGCAGGGCGGTTGCGTGGAGCCCTTCGGCTCCCGCTGCTAGCGCGTTCTCCTCAAGGGCGAGGGAGGCGAAGACTGCCAGCACTGCGATCAGTGCCGTTTGGACGGATCGGGCCGGCAGTCGAGTCTTCAACTCGGCGGGTGGTCGTTGCCGGGGTTCTCGGAGACAATGCCTGCATTCGGTCCCTCGCTGCTTGCTGCTCGGAGTTGCTCGACAGCGCGTAGGATTCTCTCAGCAGTCACCGGTACTTCCAGGTCGAGGTGTTGCTCGGCTTCGGTGAAGGAGCGGATGGCGTAGCGAAGCGCAGCAACTACCGAGATCGCGAGCATCAGTGGCGGCTCTCCAACCGCCTTGCTGCCGTGAATCACATCGTCCTGGCGTGCGTCTTTGAGCAGGGTGACGCGCAGGTCTTCGGGGACATCGCCGATCGCCGGGATCTTGTAGGTCGACGGCGAATGAGTCAGCAGCTGACCGCGGTCGTCCCAGACCAGTTCTTCTGTGGTCAGCCAGCCCAGGCCCTGGACGAAGCCCCCTTCCACCTGGCCCTTGTCGATCGAAGGCACCAGGGAATCCCCCACGTCGTGCAGGATGTCTACTCGGAGCACCCTGCTCTCTCCGGTGAGACCACATATCTCGACCTCGCTGACCGAGGCGCCATATGCGAAGTAGTGGAAGGGCTTACCCCGTCCAGCGTCGCGGTCATATTCGATTCCGGGCGTGCGGTAGTAGCCCGTAGCAGAGAGGGAGCACTGCTCCAGCCAGGCCTGCTGAGCGACGGCGGCGAAGTCCAGGCCATGACCATCTTCAAGTTCGATGCGCCCACCTCCAAATCGAAGCTTCAGGCTGCTCGGCTTGTCGAGTTCAAGCATGGACGCCGCAATTCCTCTCAACCGTTCTCGGAGCTCAGCACAAGCATCCCGAACAGCCTGGCCATTGAGGTCGGCACCACTCGATGCCGCGGTCGCTGAGGTGTTGGGCACCTTGTCTGTGGCTGTGTGCATCATGCGAACTGCAGAGCAGGGGATGCCCAACTCATGGGCGCAGATGGCGAGCATCTTGGTGTGTAGCCCCTGTCCCATCTCTGTGCCGCCGTGATTGAGCTGCACTGTCCCATCGGTGTAGATGAGCACCAGGGCGCCGGCCTGGTTCAGCATCGATGCGGTAAATGAAATCCCGAACTTCAGCGGTCCAAACGCGATCCCTCGCTTGATGAAGGGACTCCCGTCATTGAACGTGTCAATGGCCTCGAGGCGTGCGTGGTACTCCGAGCTTGCCAGCAATCCTTCGTGGATTCTCTCGAGCCGGCAGTCCGTCACGGGCTGTCCATAGGGACACTTGTTTCGCGGCGCTTCGCCGTAGTAGTTGCGGCGGCGGATCTCGGCGCCGTCCATTCCCAGCCGATCAGCGGCCTGGTTCATAGCCTCCTCGATCACCAGCATGCCCTGCGGGCCACCAAAACCCCGAAAGGCGGTGTTCGAGGCGAGATTGGTACGCGCCACCTGACCACGGAAGTGGAGGGCGGGGATGTAGTAGGCGTTGTCGAGGTGGAAGAGCGCACGGTCCATGACGGGGCTGCTCAGATCCTGAGTCCAGCCACCATCAGAGTAGATTTCCACCCGAAAGGCGAGAAGATGCCCATCGCTATCGAATCCAGCCTGGTAACGCGAGTAGAAGGGGTGCCGGTTGCCGGTCCAGAGCATGTCCTGATCGCGATTCAACCACAGCCGGACGGGGCGATTGAGGTGCTGCGCTCCGAGAGCGGCGAGTACGCCGTATTGGGTGGCCTGGCTCTCTTTGCCACCGAAGGCCCCACCCATGCGGGGCACCTCGCAGGTGATCATGTGGCGACCGATACCGAGCACCTCAGAGCACATAGCTTGCACTTCGCTGGGGTGCTGCGTGGATGAGTACAGGTGCAATGATCCGTGCTCGCCTGGCACGGCCAGTGCTGATTGAGTCTCAAGGTAGAAGTGATCCTGCCCACCACTCTCGAACTCGCCGTCGAGGAGCACGGATGCGGACTCCAGGGCTTCAGTAATGGAGCCGCGTTCGATGATGTGGGGCTCGGTAGAGAACGACTCCTGCGCGATTGCGTCGCGAATCGACAGGATCGCGGGGAGTTCCTGATATTCGATCTCGATGGTCGCGGCCGCTGCTCGGGCCGTGGCGAGATCATCGGCCAGGATAAGGGCGACACTCTGGCCGATCGCGAACACCTCGTCTTCCGCGAGAAGGGGCTCGTCGTGGACGATGGGGCCGATGCGATTGTGGCCTGGAATATGCTCGGCGAAGAGCACCTCGTGCACTCCGGTGCGCGCCCTTGCAGCGCCGGCATCTTTGCTCAAAATCCTCGCGCGCGCGTAGGGAGAAGGTAAGACCAGCGCGCACAGACTGTCTCCCGGTGGGGACATGTCGTCGACATAGACCGCCGAGCCTGTGACGTGACCCAGTGCGCTCTCGTGGGGAATATCTCGGTGCAGTGGACTGCTCTTGGGGCTCATCGTTCTGCCAGGACCAGGGTGGAGGAGGGGCGTGACGGTAACGACTGAAAGGAGGCACCCTCGGTCTCCAGAAAGAAGCCGATCAGGAGGTTCCGGGCCAGCGTGGCTCGGAACCAGCCGGAGCCGCGCTGGTCGTCGATCGGACTGAAGTCGTTGGAGAGCTCTGGCAGCACTCGCTCGACCGTCTCTTGAGTCCACTGTTGACCGAGGAGTGCTTCCTCGGTGAGTTGTGCTCGCTTTGTGGTTGCTGCCATGCCGCCATAGCAGAGTCTTACCTCAGCAACACATCCCCCCCCGTCGAGACGAAGCGCAAAAGCCGCACAGACTGCGCTTATGTCTAGCTCGCGGCGCTTGGACACCTTGTATGCACCGACCTTCCACTCGGGCCCGAGTACCGGCACCTCCACCGAAGAGAGGATCTCTCCAGCCTGAAGGGCAGTCTGTCGGTAGCCGAGGAAGAATTCGTCGAGATGTACTCGACGGTCACCCTGGCGGGAACTGAGGATGACTTCGGCTCCCATGGCCATCAGCACGGGAGCCATGTCGCCGATAGGTGAGGCGTTGCACAGGTTGCCGCCCAGGGTTGCTCGGTTCTTGATCTGTCTCGATGCAAAGAAGCGAAGCATGCGCGCAATGAGCGGAAGCCCTTTGGCAGCCTGAGCCTCTAGATCAGAGAGCAGTGTCGTGGCTCCGACACTCCACTTGTCGGTGCCGACTCGGACTCCTCTCAATTCAGGGACTCCCTCGAGAGAGAGCAGCTCGGGGAGCTCCTCGAAGCGCTTGGTTACCAGCAGAGCGAGGTCGGTTCCTCCGGCTATGAGGCGCGCCCGCGGCGCGCCATCGATGGCGTCCCACAGCTCTTGCAGAGTGCCCGGACATAGGTAGACCTGAGACTCGTGTTGGTAGGTGATCCTGATGTCGGGCGGGCTTGAGTTAAGCAGGGTCTCTCGGAAGCGATCGTCAGGCTGAGTCGAAGCGAGGGCCCGACCAGCCTCGCGGATTGGTTGATAGCCGGTGCATCGGCACAGGTTGCCGCAGAGTTGATCGTCCACCTGCCAACTTTCACTAAGGTCTTCTCGGTAGCAGGCCTCAAACAGGGACATCACGATCCCCGGAGTACAGTAACCACACTGCGATCCCATTCGCGTGGCGAGTTCCTTCTGTGCTGGATGTAGGCTGTCGAGGTCGGTGAGGCCCTCGACGGTGACAACCTCTCTTCCGTGCAACATAGGAAGAAAGATCAGGCAGGAGTTGACGGCCCTCCAGGTAGCTCCCTGTGGAGCCAATGGGTCGAGCATCGCGACAGAGCAGGCCCCACAGTCGCCTTCAGCACAGCCCTCTTTGGTGCCGCAACGTCCACTCGAGCGAAGAAATTGGAGAAGTGTCGTGTTGGGGGAGCAATCGCTCGGTTCGACAACCTGACCGTTGAGTATAAAGCGGATGGCCGACATGCATTTCCTCGAGTGCTGCCGTGGACGTCTCGGCCCGTCCTGGCCTTGCTTGTTGGTGGCTGGTGGAAGTGGAACTGTTTGTGGATGAGTATACAGACCTCCAGGCTGCGGCAGCCCAGCCTGATGAACTCCAGTGTTTCTAGAAGGTGGTACAGCCTAGAAGTCTTCTTGGTTGTTCTGGTATGGTCCCACGGTATGGGGCGCAGTTTGTGCTGTGCTCGTGACACAGTGGGGTCAGGGGAACGTCTTGAATGTCCAGTCGTCTTGAGAGATTACAGAACCGCCTGAAGAAGCGTGAAGCTGAGCAGAAGGCTTCCGTCGCACCCGACGGACAGCGTTTTCATGTCGTCATTGTTGACGACGAACAGCCGAACCTTGATGCGTTGGTGCGGGCTCTGAGTCGATTTTATGAGGTGAAGGCGTTTAAGAATCCTGAGGACGCTCTTACGTTCATTGTTGGTGGACGTTGCCCCGATCTGATCATTACAGATCAGCGGATGCCAGAGATGACCGGCGTCGATCTCCTGAGAGAAGTCGGCAAGGCTCATCCTCACTGTGTGGGCTTTATCCTCTCTGGCTTCACCGAACGGGCCGACCTCCTGGGTGCGATCAATCGCGCACCGGTGGTGGGTTACGTAACCAAGCCATGGAAGATCGACGAACTCAAGGAGTCGGTTGAGCAGGCCATTCGCATCAGCCAGAAGAAGCTTGCGACCAAGAACGTGACCACGAAGTTGAATGCGCTACGCACTGAGATCAGGGGCCTGAAGGTGGTGCTGAAGCAACTCACGGATGAGGGGGCTGGGCTTCAAGACCCGCGCGTGCAAGAGGTTCGGGACAAGATGATCAAGCTTCGAGACAGGCTCTCTGAGTTGACCAAGAGTACTGCGCCCTCAGTGGAGACTCTGAAGCCTGAGGTGAGCCGCCCAGCTGCTGCCCTTGGTATATCCACCTTTACAGACAACTCCTAAGAGTAATGACGCGGGGAGAGCAGGCTGCTGATGTAGGTCCGAGCGAGGCCCTAGAGGCGGTGGATTCGGATGGTCCGGCGGTGCTCGACGGAACCATGCAGCTTGCATCGGGGATCGTTCACGACCTCCGCAACTCGATTGGATACATTGCGTCTAATGTGAGCCCGTTGGGCCAGTACGTTGAGGACATCCTGGAGTTGATAGAGGTCTACTCTGTCCTGGAAGAAGGCCTCTCTGAAGAAGAGCGCGACTAC
>CAZEIY010000047.1:0-5723 GCA_964512375.1 uncultured Rickettsiales bacterium
CGAAACCAACACTGTCGTGCCGTCGAAAAGAATCTCGACCTCGTTAAGTCGATCCTGCTCACCAGTCAGCCAGTCCGATCCGAGCCTGACACGTAGCAACTCCGCCCCTCGCACTCGCAGAACCCCGCCGGACTCAAATCGAACATAGAAGTCATAATCCGGAAACTCGAAGCGATGCTCCGCGTCCCCGTCCGGGCAATAGACGCTGTAGCGCACATGAAAGGGGACCTGGGTCCAGCGCTCACTGATGTCATACGCTGTGCGGTCAGCGAGGTAGCTCCGCACCACGGGATAATCGAGGGGTTCCGGCGCTGATCCGACAGGATTCTCACCGGCCGCTGCGGCTGGCAGGGGATCGCTCGGCGCGGCCCCACGAACCGCTACGCCCTCGTCATCAAGAAGTGGGATCGGCTGCCCCTCTTCCTGCATTCGCCGCCGATCTTTGTACCGCTTCAAGACCGCACCAAAGGCGACAGGCAAATAGATAACCTGTTGCTGACCCGGCAACACTGCACCCGGGATCAACTCAATCTGATTGTCCCCTATCCAATATCTTCCGCTGGGAACAAAGAGGCGCTGGGCACCGTCAGTCGCACTCGTACCGCCATCGATCATTGTGACCACGGCATCGACGAAATGACGGAGCACAGGATCGCGTGGAGGAGGATCAAGGAGGAGAGGCAACGGCTTTCCACGACCAGGGTGGCGCAAGGTCACTGCAGAGAAGTTACGCTCGATATAGCGAATCCTGCCCTGAATGCGATGCCGCCACTCATCTCCTCCACCAGCCTCCTCCGAAACGGCCAGGGCGGTCTTGAGTTGCCAATAGGATTGCCGTGCCAGGCCCCGCTTCCAAGGGATTAAAGAGAGCCCATACTGCAGCTCAGCGCTCTGCTTTCCACCGCGGATGTCCAGGGCTCTCTTGAAACCACTTTCCGCCTCACGAAGGTTGCCCGCGTCGAAGTAGACCCACGACTCGCGAAGGGCCCGCTGCAATGCCTTGCCGTCATCTGCAGCATGCAACGGAGCACAGAACAACAGTCCTGCGACCAGGCCCAGGATGGCAACCCACGGAGCCAGCCACACCCGCGCACACCTCATTTGCGCTCCAGCGTGAGAAAGAGCAACTCGGCTGCTTCACCAGCCCGCCGGTCCCGCTCCTGCCACTCGCTCCGATCGAGAGAGGGGAAGAAAGTGTCGCCATCGACGTCGATGTCGACTTCCGTGAGGAACAGCCGAGTCGCAAGGGGCAGGGCCTGCACATACAGAGTCGCGCCGCCGATGATGCGTGGCTCGGTGTCGTGCTCACGCGCCATCTCGAGAGCCCGCTCCAGACTGTCCGCCACTTCGCAGCCCTCGATCTCCAGATCGAGCTGCCGACTCACGATGATGTTGCGCCTGCCAGGCAGCGGACGACCGATGGAGTCCCAGGTCTTCCGGCCCATGATCACGGCGTGGCCTGTCGTCACCCGGCGAAAATGCTTGAGGTCCTCTGAGAAATGCCATGGGAGGCCGCCGTCGCGGCCAATAACACCACCGCGCCCCATGGCGACCACCAACGCGAGAGGCTGTAGGGAGGTCATCACAGGGGCTTCTCTACCGGAAGTGGATCGTGGCTTCAACGGCTGCGGGCCTAGACCGACACCGCCGCCTTGATATGAGGATGGGGGTCATAGCCCTCAAGTTGGAAGTCTTCGAAGCAGAACTCCAGGAGATCATCCACATCGGGATTGAGGACCATGCGAGGCTGCGTGCGCGGGCTGCGAGACAGCTGTAGGCGGGCCTGATCGAGGTGATTGAGATAGAGATGAGCGTCGCCAAAGGTATGCACGAAATCTCCTGCCCGGAGCTCACAGACCTGGGCGATCATCAGAGTCAGCAAGCTGTAGCTGGCGATGTTGAAGGGAACTCCCAGAAATACGTCCGCGCTGCGCTGGTAGAGCTGGCAACTCAGCTCACCGTCCTGGACGTAGAACTGGAACAGCGTGTGACAGGGAGGAAGGCTAACCTGAGTCGCCTCAGCAGGGTTCCAGCCGGTGACAATGTGGCGCCGTGAGTACGGATTGTTACGGATGCCTTCGACGAGCGAGCGAATCTGGTCGACGCCGTCGTTCTCGTAGCTGCCATCGGCGCGGCGAGTGGCCCCAAAGTTGCGCCACTGATGACCATAGATGGGCCCTAGGTCACCCTCACTGCGACCGAAACGAGCACATTCCTCTGCAGTTGCCCAGTCATTCCAGATGCGCACGCCGGCCTCTCGCAGAGGCTCGACATGAGTCTCGCCCGAGAGGAACCAAAGCAGCTCCTTGATGATGGACTTCAGGTGAACCTTCTTGGTGGTCAACGCAGGGAAGCCGGCACGTAGATCAAAGCGCATCTGGTGGCCGAAAATACCGCGCGTGCCCGTACCGGTACGGTCTTCACGGACTCGCCCCTCGTCGAGGATGCGCTGTAAGAGGTCGAGGTACGGCTTCACGGCGGCCGATTTTACACATTGCTTGGACCTGTGGAAGCGGTTCCGCTACCTTCCCGACGATGCGCTGTAACACCCTGAAATGTCTGACTTGCCTCCTTCTGCTGTGCGGGAGCCTCACTGGCTGTGCGGCTGAACCCGAGCCTATAATCGTCGACATTGACGCGTGGTGCGAGGGCACCAACACCCTGCACTGCATGCTCCCCTGGCCTTCGGACCGCTGGCTCGTGGACGACGCCAGCACCGATACGGGCAAGCGACTCAATCTGAGCAGCGATGCGATACCGCGCAACACGGACGATGATGAATTCGACGTCAGCGCATACAACATCTACGACGGCTTCTCACCGGCGACCGCAATCTTGACCGTCTTCCCCAGCGATGTGGATGTGGTAGCCACGCCAGGTCTTGCCGTCGAGGGCTCCTGGGAGCTCTCGCTCTCAGCTGACAGCCCCACCATCCTCATCGACCTGGACAGCGGCGAGCGCATCGCTCACATGGTTGAGGTCGACGCACGCGCTCACGAGGAGGACGTCCCCGGACTCGGGCAGAGCCTCGCGCTGCTCTATATCCGGCCAGCGGCTCGCCTCGTCGAAGCTCGGCGCTACGGCATCGCGCTGCGAGGCATCAAGCTCATTGACGGCAGCGACGCCGTAGCGACCGGAGCCTTCGCCGCGCTCCGTGACGACACGCGAACCACCTCCGCCAGTCTCGAGGGCAGACGGGACGACTATGAGGGACTGTTCTCAGCGCTGCAGGATGCGGGAGTCGATCGAGAGTCCCTGGTCCAGGCCTGGAGCCTCACCACGGCCTCGAGCCGCAGCATCCGCGGAGATCTCCTGACCATGCGCGACGACGCCCTCACTCGCGTTCCGGTCGGAGGGGGTAACTGCACTGTCGAAGAGGTTGTCGAGGACGAGACCGATGACCGCCGCTTTCGCCGAATCGACGGCACATTCAGCGTGCCGCTGTACATGAATCAAGATGGATCAGGAGCTCGAGTCGTACGAGGAGACGATGGTCTACCCACATTCCAAGGCTGGATCGAGGCTCCCTTCACCCTGACCATTCCCCGAATCCTCAGTGAAGAGGGCGCCGCAGCAGGCCGCCTACTCGGCTACGGGCACGGCCTGATGGGCTCCGCAGGTGGTGAAGGTGGCGGCAACTACGTGCAGCGAGTCGCCCAGGAGTTCGGCTACGTCGTTGTTGCCACCGACTGGCAGGGAATGTCCGACAGAGATCTGGTTACCGTCGGGACTGCGCTGTCCAACGTCAGCACCTTCCCCAAGGTGGGCGACCGCCTCAAGCAAGGCGTCATCAACCACCTGGTGATGGTTCGTTCCTTCAAAGGCGCATGCCGCGACCTACCCGAACTACAGGTCAACGGTCACTCGGTCATCGATGACGGAGACCCGTACTGGATGGGTATCAGCCAGGGAGGGATCATGGGACCTTCGGTGCTGGCCCTCTCCCCCGACATCCCCAAGGCGGCCTTCCTGGTCGGCGGAATCAGCTACCCCTTGATGATCGGACGCTCTGTCGACTTCTACGAGTACGAGATCATCTTCCGTACCTGGTACCCCGAGCGCATCGACCGCGAGATCCTGATGAACATGATGAGCACCTTGTGGGATGGAGCCGAGGCGGCGACCTGGGCGCCGCACCTGGTCAGCAATCCCCTACCAGGAGTCGAGGCGAAGCAGGTGCTCTACCAGGTGGCCAGACTGGATTCCCAGGTGCCCAACATTGCCTCTGAGCTGGCCGTCCGGACCATGGGGATACCTCAACTTGCGCCGGCGGCGCAGACCCTCTGGGGCATTCCGAATGAAGAGGGGCCACTATCCTCTGCTCTGGTCTACTTCGACTTCGGGGTGGCCCCGCTCCCTCCCGGCAACCAGGCCCCCGAAGATGACAACGGTACCCACGGGGACCAACGCTACGCCGATAGCTCACGAGCCCAGATCAATGCCTTCTTTCACGAGGGTGGGCTGATCGAAGCGTTCTGCGAGGGACCCTGCGACCCGGAGTAGCGAGGGGGCTGGTGACTGCGCGTCTGAGGCGGCTCAACCGCCGAAGTTGATGCCCCCGGGACTACCCGAGTTCGTATTCGGTGGCGGCATGTTAGTGAAGACATAAGTGCCCCCGGCAAGCATCAGCGTCACTACGACGCACAGCGCTCCGTCACCGGCACCACTCATCACCATAACCACCACCGCGAGAAGCAGCCCCACGACCAGCACCACCAGAGCGGGCAACGTCTTCTTCGGGACCTCCCCAGGGTCCTTTTCGGTACCCAGGCAGCAGCGCTTGTACTTCTTGCCACTGCCGCAGGGGCAGGAATCGTTACGACCAATTTCTTTGCTGCCTGTCATCAGAGATCTCCGTTGTCAGTTCGAGCGGGTCCCGATGTTACACGCCGTCATCACAATCGATCACCTCCCTGGCAATGTCGAAAGAAAAGCCCTGCCGTGCCAGCGCCGCGAGATCACGCTGGCGCCTCTCTTCACGCTCCTCCAGATTCCGTCGATACGGTCCCAGGTGCCGCCGGCGCGCATAGTTGTTGGCCGCCTCCAGCTCGAGGCCAGCTTCGCGCTCATCATCCTGGTTGAAGAATTCCTGTAGTGCCTGTGCGATCACAGTGGGAGGAACGCCCTTCTCCGCCAGCTTCGCCCGCATCCCTCGAGCGCTGAGGCCCTTGCGGTGCCAGGTGTCCAACCAGAGCCCGGCCTGGCGGAGGTCATCGAGATGACCGCCCCGCTGGAACGCTGCGAGCAGTTCCTCGAGTTCCTCAAGAAGGGGCGCCCGGTCTCCCTCGTGCTCTTGCAGCTTCCGCTCGATTCGACGCTTCATGACCTGACGAACACGCTGCACACTCGCTGGGTAGCGCTGCACATAGTGGAGGGCGCTGCGCTGCAGCCACGCGGAGGAGAGTCGCTTTTTTTTCAAGATCAACCCTTGTGTTATGCCGCCAGCGCACCAGATTACCGGACATGAGCGACCTATCTACTGGAAAGCCCTCTCCTGGACCCTACTCCGATCGCGGCCAGTGGGGCCCGCTGGCGCCAAGACAGGAACGACCCCAGCATCCTGAGGCCATGCCGAAAGGATCTGCGCAGCGGCGATCTCGCGGCCTCGGCAAGACCGGCACCCTCGGGCTCCTCGCCTTGTTCGTGTTCGGCAAGCTCAAGTGGCTTCTCGCCGGGCTCAAGTTCATGAAGTTTGGCTCGTTGATCACGATGTTACTCACGAT
>CAZEIY010000047.1:5747-14126 GCA_964512375.1 uncultured Rickettsiales bacterium
GGCTTCGTTCTCCTCATCCTGGTGCACGAGTACGGCCACCTGCTGGCCATGAAGCAACAAGGGATCCCCGCAGGAGCTCCGGTCTTCATCCCCTTTGTCGGTGCGGTTATCGCCATGAAGGGCCGCCCACGAGACGCCTTTGTCGAGGCGGTCGTCGGTATCGGCGGACCTCTCCTCGGCGGCCTCGGCGCACTCGCCTGCCTGGTCGCCGCCCTCACGACTGGCTCCCTGTTTTTCTTCGCCTTGGCTTCGACTGGCTTCCTGCTCAACCTGTTCAACCTGCTGCCCGTCAGCCCCCTCGACGGAGGCCGCATCACCGGAGCAATCAGTCGCTGGCTGTGGGTAGCTGGCTATGCCGTCGGGGTGCCCGTACTGCTAATCACTGGTTCTCCCATTCTCGGTCTGATTCTGGTGCTCGGACTGTTCACCATCTGGCGGACCTGGACCTCGCCCGTAGCGGGCTACTACGAGATCTCACCCGCCAGGCGCATCGCGGTAGCTACTGGGTACTTCGGCCTCCTGATAGCGCTCGCCCTTGGTATGTCGCTAGCCGACGGCCCCCTCGAGCAACTCACAGGCGCAGAGGAAGCCGCTCTCTACAGTGGCGCAATCCTGCCGACAGCCCGAGACCTGTTTGGCGGGGTGGCAGACCGCATGCGCAACCGCAGGCCCAAGCTGTGGTGAGCGCGGTTCGCATTGCTAAGAGGCATGAGCTCTCCACCTGCCTAACGATCCGGCTCGAGGTCTTCGTAGAGGGGCAGGATGTCCCACTCGACGAGGAAGTGGATGGTCTCGATGACCAGTGCACGCATTTCCTCGCTCATCGCAACGGTGTCCCTCTCGGTACGGCACGCCTGCGAGTCACGACTCAAGGAGAAGCCCGAGCAGAGCGCGTCGCTGTCCTCAAGGCGGCCAGAGGCAGCGGACTCGGCGCCGCAATCATGCTCCTGCTCCAGGACACTGCCCGAGAGATGGGCCACCACGAGGTGATACTGCACGGCCAGGTAGCCGTGATTCCCTTCTACGAGCGCCTCGGCTACCTAGCAGAAGGTCCGGTCTTCATGGATTGTGACATCCCCCATCGAACGATGCGGCTGTCACTTTGACTACCGCAAAGAGGTGATATGGTGCCTGTCGCCCTCTCCCTTGGAGCGTGACTAATGACCACCACGCCGCGACTTTTCTTCCTGCTCGCCGCCCTCGCCCTGGGCGTATCCTGCGAGTACCAACGCCCTCGTGGCGATGACGACGACGACGATGACGCGCCCGGTTCGCTCGTCAACGGCCTCGATATTGACTCCATCACCTTCAACCAGGGTGTCGAGATCTCCTTGATGGAGAACGGTGAGGAGGTCAACTCTCGCAACGCACCGGTAGTCGAAGGCCGAGATGGCATCCTGCGGGTCTACCTCGACCGGCAGAGTGACTTCGAAGAACGTGACATCCGTGTGGTCCTCGACATCGAGGAGGGAGACTCCCCAGATCCTGTCGAACTACACGTCGATGGCGACTCGAGACCACAACAATTGAGCTCAACTGCCAACTTCTACCTCGACGAGTTGCCCTCTGAGTTGCACTTCTCAGTCCGGCTTGAGGAAGTCGAAGACGGCGTTGATGCCGCAGGCGATTCCAACGAAAGCCAATGGCCAGCCGAGGGCTTCTCGGATCTCAATCCCCGCAATCCGCGCGGCCCTCTCAAGATCGTCATCATCCCGGTACGCTACAACGCAGACAACTCAGGACGCATGCCCGAGACCGGCGACGCGCAAATTGAGATCTTTCGAAACACGCTGCTACAACGCTACCCCGTCGCCGAGGTCGAAGTGTCCATTGGCGCCACCCTCGCCTGGGGCGGCGCAGTGCAAGCCAACGGCAGCGGCTGGAGCGAGTTGCTCGACGCCGTGATGAACCGACGCTGGGACGAGAGCCCCGGCCGCGACGTCTACTATTACGGCCTGTTCAGCCCCGCCCTCTCCATCGCTAACTACTGCTCCGCAGGATGTGTTGCAGGCCTCAGCCCCCTCACAGAGAACGCCGAGGATGACTGGGGCCGAGCCAGTATCGGTCTGGGCTTTCCCGGCGAAGGCGCAGCCAATACGATGGTCCACGAAGTCGGCCACGCCCACGGACGCCAACACGCTCCATGCGGTCTCTTCGGGCAACCATCGGACAACAGCTATCCCTACAACGACGCAAGCATTGGTGTCTGGGGCTACGACCTCCTCGCGCAGAGCCTGCGAGACCCTGATGACTACACCGACTTCATGGCCTACTGCGAACCCACATGGGTCAGCGACTACACCTATGACGAGTTGTTTGACCGCGTGCGCTCAGTCAACAACCTGAGCCACTTCGTGGCCGGTCCCGAGAGCGTTCACGACTGGCTGGTCTTGGGGCTCGATGGCAGAGGTGGAACGCGGCACACTGGTGAGCTCCAGCTCGCACGCTCCCCCGGAGGCACGCGGCAGGACATCACCCTGCTCGACAAACTCGGCATGAGCCTGGGCGAGAGCGTCGGCTACTTCAGCCCGCTGAACCATCTGCCCGGGGGGCACCTGTTGGTGCCACAGCCCAGCCGAGGTGTCCACACGTTGCGGCTGCAGGATGGCACCGTCGTTCCGCTGTACTAGTTTCCTTGCTGGAGGTTTCGATGCGCCTTGGCCCTGTCCTGATTGCAGCCACACTCACCTGGCTACCTCTGGGGCTTACCTCCGCCCCCGCCTCAGCCTGTAGCTGCGCCCGCCCGGACGATGCGGCGACCGCACTGGCTGCTGCACACACCGTCTTCGAGGGCCGGGTCGTGCAGGTGAACCCTGAGAACGCCCAGGCGGCTCAGCCCGCAGAGGTGCTTCTGGAGTCTGAACGCGCCGACCTGAGCGTTGCGGACCAGGTGGGTCTTGCGGGAGGATTGGCTGAGAGCTGGGTGCCGATGCGGATGCTGTATCGCTTTGAGGTGCTCCGTAGCTGGAAAGGCAATCCAACCAAGCTGGTCACTATCGAGACCAACAGTCAGTCCACCGCATGCGGTCGCACCTATGAAAGGGACCAGCGCTACCTCATCTATGCCTACGCGGGGACGGAAGGTCGACTTGCCGACAACTCCTGCACGCGAAGCGCGCCTTCCAGCAAGGCAGGCAAGGACATCGTCACGCTCGATGCAATCAGTGCAGCGACCTCTCCCCCTGCACAGCCTGCAACGACCGACACCCAGCTTCCAGAGCCGGTGAAAGAAGCTCCAGCGGCTGCTCCAACGCAGTCCCCGGACTCCACCGAGACAATAGACCCTGTCGAAAGCAGCCCCTCCTGTGCGCTTAGCGGGACAGAGAGAAATCCGAACTCGAGTTCCTGGCCCCTGCTCCTTCTCCTTGCGGGCAGTGTCTTAATCCGCCGTCAGCGTCCCTGAGTTGAGCAACCGCGCAGAGCGAGCGAGCCAAGTCCGGCTCGCTACCTGGTACTTCCTGTTTATCGGTGCTCTGGGCGCGCTGGCTCCCTATCTGGCGATCTGTCTCCAAAACGCAGGGGCCAGCGGCATGGCTACCGGCATCGTCCTCGCCATCATCCCGGTCGGGCTCCTGCTCGGCAGCCCTATCGGCACGCTGCTCGCCGACCGTACCGGAAGGCCAGTGTGGGTGCTCCGCCTATGCATCGGTATCTCGGCGGCAGCGACTCTGGGCCTGTACCTGGCCCCAGACTGGCGCTTCATGGCTCCTGCTGCGGCGCTGCTCGCCCTGGCACGAGCCCCCGCGGGGGCCATCACCGACAACATTGCAGTCCAGATGACCAGTGGTGGAAACTACGGCCGAGTGCGCTTATGGGGTTCTGTAGGCTTCGTGCTCGCATGCTGGGGAGTCGGCTGCACCTTGGACCGCTGGCCAGCCAGCCCGATCCTCACCTGCCTGGTGCTGCTGTGCCTGCTGTTAATCGCTACCGAAATGCTGCAGACGAGAGGCGTCGAGCGTGAACAGAGCAAGGCCGCGATCAGCACGCTGCTCGCTCGCCCTCAGCTCGCTGCTCTCTACAGTGTCGCGATTGTGCACAGCGCCACCGTCGCGTTCTACGACCGATTCTTCGCGCTGCACATCAACTCCATCGGACTCCCCTCGAAAGTAGCCGCCAACGCCCTCGCCCTGGGGGTCTCCGTCGAGGTAGCTGTCATGGCTGCGGCCCCCTTCCTGCTACGAAGAGTCGGGGCAATGAAGCTAATCCTCCTCGGCGTTGCGGCAGGGATCCCCCGCTGGTGGCTTTGTGGAATAGTCGAGGACGGCACCACCTTAACCATCGTTCAGGCGCTACACGGACTGAGCTTCGGCGCGTGGTGGATCGGCGGCATCGCCCTGGTAGCGGAACAGGCGCCTGAGGGGCTGAAAAATTCGGCACAGGGTCTATTTCTGGCAGCCGGCCATGGCATCGGACAGCTGCTCGCCATGCTGGGGGCTGCTGCTGCCCTCGACCGGCTCTCAACGGGCGAGGTATTTCAGCACCTCAGCGGGGTGAGCATGCTAGCCCTTGGCATGGGAACACTTTGGCTGGCACGAGTCCCAAGACAACTGGCTTCGAGTGAAAGCCTGAAGTGACCGACGACAAAGCTGAGCCGTAAAGGCATCCTAAGGGCTCAGGGGCTGCGATGGTTAGGGGGCCATCTATGGACCAATGGGATGAAAACAACGAGGAAGAGGCCGCTGAGCCAGCGCCACCTCCCTCCCTTCTCTATCACGAGGAAGTCCCCGGACTGATCGCTGTGCTCGTTGCTTTGGGGACTCTGCTGACTGCACTCTATCCCGCCTGGGGGGACGGCTGGATGCCGGTGCGCGGCGACGCGATGACCTACTTCTGGCCTCTTCGGGAGGCCCTGAGTACGGCGCTCCGTGAGGGTGTTCTTCCACTGTACGAGACCACCAACAACGGCGGCACCGCCCTGTGGCTCAACCCACAAACCCAGACCTTCTATCCGCCAGCTCGCCTCTTCCGCTATGCGCCGGTCCCGCATGCCATGGGCATCCTCCACGGCGCGCACCTGGTGCTGCTGTTCGCCGGCGTCGTGGCGCTCCTGCGCCGACTGGACTTTCGCTACTCCAGCGCCTCACTAGCAGCGTTGGGCGTAGCCCTGGGCGGCACCTTCCTGTCCGTATCCCCAATGCTGGACAAGGCGCAGTCCGCGGCCTGGATCCCCCTCATGCTGTGGGCGGGTCTGTCTCTTCACCGCCCAGGCCTCCTACCCCGCATCGTACTCGCCACGAGCACCTCGATGGCGGTGCTCGCCGGAGGCCTCGACATGGTCGTGCTCGGCATCCTGGCAACTGTTCTCGTCGCGAGTGTTGCCGGAGTTACGGACCCTGAGTTCCTCGAAGAGGAAGAAGAAGAGGAGCCTGAAGAAGAGGAAGAAGAAGACCTCTTCGGCGAGGACGATTCTGCCGGGAACGACGACTTCCGCCCTCTGATGCTGGGAGGCGAGGAGGAAGAAGAGGCTCCCGAGGCGCCTGTCACCAAGGGGCCGCCTCCATTCCTCGTGCTGTGGTCAGAGATCCCAGCGCGAGGTGGGGAAGCTGCCAGACTCTGCCTGCAAGCTGGCCTCTGGATCGCGGTAGGTCTCGGCCTCAGCGCCCATCAGTGGCTTCCCTTCCGCGCTCTTATCGAGACCTCGACCTGGGGCCAGCCCCTCGAAGCAGCCGAGCTTGGTGCTCGCGCGCTACGTTTCGGTGACATCCTGGGGCTCATCGCCCCCAACCTCCCCTATGACCCAGTCCAAGGGATCTATCGCCCCCCTGGTGCGGAGGCGGCAACTTGGGTCTACCTTCCCGGCCTCTACGCGGGTGGGAGCGCCCTCCTCCTTGGAGTACTCGGCACCATCCACCTCGTACGAGCACACTTCGCCCAGGTGCAACAGCGTTGGCTCATCCCCGGCCCGACCATGACCGCAACCATGGGCTCCCTGATCTGTGTGATCATGGCGGCTGGTCCGGCAATACCCCCGATCGGGTGGCTTGAGACACACCTGCCGATCATCTCGAGCATTCGGTACCCAGAGAAGTGGCTTCTCCCTGCGGCGATCCTTGCAACCGTACCCATCGCACATGGGGCGCGGCTGCTCGCTTCAACCCAGCTACCGAACCGGACCGTGCTGCGCATCGGTGGCGGCCTGCTGACATCCATACTGCTCCTGGCCTTGGGAGCCATGGCCATGGAGGGAGACGCGAGCCGCGGTATGTCTCTGGCCGCTGGCTCCCTGACTGTGGGCCTCCTCATCTGCTCACTGTGGCGTCTGCAAGTCGGCCCCAACAGGCACCTGGTCGGGGCACTGGGAATAGCCCTCGCTGTCCTGATCGCGGGGGTTGAACTGAGCGCACACAACCTCCCCCTTTCACCCCTTGAGGACCCCTCCGAGATCGCAACTCCACCCGTCGCTGCGAGCCGCATCCTCCTCAGCGCCGACAAGCAGAGGCGCAGCAGTGGCACCCTGCTGCCCGGGCGGGCCAGACTCCATCAAGCCAGCTACGCACAGCACGACAAAGACCCGCTCACTTCACCGGAGGCGCCCCTTCACCAGGTGCTTCGAGAGGCGCTCCTGGGTGGTATCGCTGCTGTCTGGGGCATCGAGGTCATGAGAGACTGGCTGGTCATGCCCCCGAGCGGCCTGGAGCGATGGTATGAATCGCTCATGGAGTTGCCCCTGGCGAGGCAATTCTACGGTCTGCGGCTCGCCGGCATCACCCATATTGTCGTGCACTTTCGCGACGATGCCCTTGAGCTACTTCCGCTCCTACGTGATGGCCTGCTCGAAGAAGTCTTCACCCCAGAAGGAGCCTGGACTCAAGTCGTACTGTTTGCCCTCACCGATCCCCTACCTGCGTGCCGCTGGACACCGCTGGGCATGCCAGCATCGAACGGACTGCCCGTGGTTCCTACCAAAGACTCAGGAGGAATTTGGGAAGGCCGCGTCTCGGCGGGTAACGGCCTGCTCGTCTGTATTCGCCCCTGGGACCCTGCCTGGCACGTCGAGGTAGACGGCAGCGCGGTACACACCCAGATAGTCAACGGCTTTCAGCTCGCCGTACCCGTGCCCGCGGGCGCCCACGAAGTCCGAATGGAGTATCGACCCCGCGGTATGAAAATGGCCCGGAATCTTCAGATCCTGAGCAGCGCACTCCTCTTTGTACTGCTGGGCTTGGGGCTGATGAGCGGGCGGCGGCGGGGACCGGGAAGCAAGAGTCCAGCCTCTGAACCTGGCCAGTCCGGGGAGGCCCCTATAACCGAAGGTGATGCCACGGTGGGCTATTCCACCGAAGGCTACTCCACCGAAGGCTACGAAACGGATGGCTATTCCACCGAAGGCTACGAAACGGATGGCTACCCTCCTGAGGGCACGCACGATGACGGTAGCTACAACGCCTGACAGCTCGTCAGGTCCGACACCGCTTGAGGAGAGTTCTGCACGGTCACTGTAGAGCGCGCAAGCGGGCTGCTAGGGTAGTGCGCGATGATCCTCGAGGGCACATTCGAAGGCTGGTTTCGGCTCCTCTCCGCCTTCTTCGCCGGAGGCCTCCTCCCCGTACTGGCCTTCGCCATTTATCGAAACTGGGGCCGGGGTCCCACGGTGGCAACCCTGTGCTCCGTTGGGCCGATCCTGCTGGCTCTGGCACACGCCCTCACTGGCGGACATGTCTGGACAGGCATCGCAGTGCTGGGGGGCTGCTCTCTCGCAGCGCTGCTCCGAGATCGAAGCCGCACATGGCGATGGCTGAAGACCTGGGCGCTGTCCATTGCGGCAGACCTCGCCGTGGCGAGCGTCCTGGGCGTACAGAGTGCACGCGTTCTGCTCAAAGAGGCGTGGGCGGCCGAGTGGGTCTACCAGGACATCATGTGGCACTCCGGCGTAGTCGCCGAAGTGCGGGACCACTTCCCTCCCTTTGATCCGCAGTGGGCCAGCGAGCTGATCTTCGAATATCACTGGCTCTGTCACGCAGTGCTTGCAGCGGCCAGCTCCATTGTGCAGGTCCCAGCGATCGAGACTGTGCTGCACTACGCACCGAGCGCCGTCATGGTGGCGACCTTCGCTGGCGCGCTGCAGCTCGTGCCGGCCGGTAGCCGAACTGTTCGCGCTCTCGGTGCCATCGCCATGGCCTTGGCCTTTGCGACAACCTGGCTGCCGGACTGGAAGGTGCAGAAGAGCCTGGGTGGGCACCTCAGCGTCAGCATGTCGACCTACGCCTGGTCTCTACCACTGCTCTGCGGAGTGCTGTTCTGGTGGATTCGATGGCAGAGGCTGAGAGCGGTCATCGCCCCTGATAGCTGGCGGCGAACTCTACCCACTCTTGCCGGCGTCACATTCCTAGCGACCGCGGCGTCACTCTCGAAAGGCTCCCACGTCCTCATAATCGGTGG
>CAZEIY010000047.1:14136-17366 GCA_964512375.1 uncultured Rickettsiales bacterium
TCTGGCCAGCAACGTCCGGGAGATCCCCTCATGGGTGCGTCGCCCGAAACTTCTTATCCAGGCCCTACTCCCTTACAGCCCCCTCGTCCTGGCCCTCTTTATGGTCAAGACGCTGGTGTTCTCGAGTACCGCCAGCGATGTGGTCTTCCGTCTTGAAGAACGTGACTACCTGGGACTCGAGGGGTTCCCCTTGCTGCTCTCGTCCCTCGACCTGTGGTTGCTACCACTCATCGTTGGCTGGCCCTGGTTGAAGCTCCCGAGGAGAGCCCAGTTCTTCCTGCTCACAGCGGCCATCAACCTTGTCGGCTTCCTGGCGCTGCATCACCACGGTTCTTCTGACATGTACTTTGCATTCAACGCGTTACTCCTTTCGGCTCTTGCGTTGATATCGGCGCGGCCCCGCTTCAGTGTGCCCCGCACGGTTCTGGCCTTCGCCCTGGTTACTGCACTGGCGTGGGGTCTCCAAGGTTTTGGAGCCGCTCCCCACTTCATCGAGAATGCGAAGGCAAGGACCCTCGAGCTTCCCTACGGTCAATCACTATCCAACCCAGCTCTCGCGGAGCTCTCCACGATGTACGGCCTCCTGCCCGACGATGCCCTCGTTTCCGTTCCCTACTCCAAGGCAAGCTCCTTCGAATACGCCGGTCTGCTCGAGGCGCGCACCTGGGCTGGAGCGAGCCGCTACTCGTATGTGACGGATACGCCCTATGCATGGAACCGAAAGGGCAAGCTAGAGAACCCCGAAGATCGCAAGAAGATCGAGCGCAGATTCGCCAGGGCTCGCACCATCCAGGTCAGCGAATGCAAGCAATTGCTCGAGCAGCACGATTGGACCCATATGCTCTTGAGCAAGAAAAAGAGCCGCAGAGTCTCAGCCTGCCTGAAGGACAAGCCCACGACCGCGAAGAAGCACTGGGTACTCTACGAGCTCACCGAGTTCTGAGGCGTCGAAGTACCCGTCCATCGGGCAACCTTCGGTCCTACGATGTTCGTACCAGTTGATCGGGCGGAAAGAAACGGGCGCTACAGTGCATGCACTCGACGACCTGACCGGCACGCTCCGTCTTGAACAAGGGCCACCAGTACAGGGTGAACGCCTTGAACGCTTCCTTCTCAAGGAAGGGCCGAGGGAGCTGACAGTCGGGGCAGTTGAGCACGCCAGACCATGAATCGCGACGCACCCGAAAGTGCCAGCGCGTGCCAAGAACGATGATGAAAGCGAGTTTCATGGTCAGCGCGCCTCTGCTCTCACATGGAGCGGCGGTAGCGCCCTCCAACCTCATACAAGGCATGGGTCACCTGACCGAGACTTGCAAGGCGTACGGTATGCATCAGCTCGGCGAAGATGTTGCCGCCATCAAGAGCCACCTTCTGTAAACGCTCCAAAGCTTCCTCGCCCTGGCCACCAGCCGCCTCCTGGAAACGGCGGAGCCCCTCAATCTGCCCGGCCTTCTCTTCGGAACTGGCTCGACGTAGCTCCATGGACTCGTTATCCGAAGCCATGCCACCTGCCGGGTTGAGATAGGTGTTCACACCGACGATAGGAAGCGACCCATCGTGTTTGCGGTGCTCGTATAGAAGGCTCTCTTCCTGAATCCGCGACCGCTGGTACTGGCGCTCCATCGCTCCCAGGACGCCACCGCGATCTGAGATGCGCTCAAACTCCGTGAGCACCGCCTCTTCGACCAGCTCGGTGAGCTCAAGAGCGGCGAACGAGCCCTGCAGAGTGTTCTCTCCCTTAGCCAGACCGAACTCCTTCTGGATGATGAGCTGAATGGCCATTGCGCGCCGCACGGACTCCTCGGTAGGCGTGGTGATTGCCTCGTCGTAGGCGTTGGTGTGAAGAGAATTGCAGTTGTCGTTCCAGGCGATGAGTGCCTGAAGGGTGGTGCGGATATCGTTGAAGTCCACCTCCTGGGCGTGCAGGGATCGACCTGATGTCTGAATATGATACTTCAGCTTCTGACTCCGCTCGGAGCCTCCATAGAGCTTCTTCATCGCCACCGCCCAGATGCGACGGGCGACCCGGCCAATGACGGTGTACTCCGGATCCAGGCCATTACTGAAGAAGAAGCTGAGGTTCGGCGCGAAGCTGTCGATGTCCATGCCGCGCGCGAGATAGTACTCGACCAGAGTGAAGCCATTAGCCAGGGTAAAGGCCGTCTGGCTGATGGGGTTCGCCCCCGCCTCGGCGATGTGATAGCCCGAGATCGATACGGAATAATAGTTGCGGACCTTCTTCTCGACGAAGAACTCCTGGATGTCAGCCATCATCCGCAGCGCAAACTCGGTGCTGAAGATGCAGGTGTTCTGCGCCTGGTCTTCTTTGAGGATGTCGGCCTGGACGGTACCGCGCACCGTCTGCAGAGTCCGGTCCGTGATCTCGGCGTGCTCGCCTGCATCGGGCAGGCGCCCCTTCTCACTGGCGAAGCTATCAACCTGCTGGTCGATAGCTGCGTTGAGATACATGGCCAGAATGATGGGGGCCGGCCCATTAATGGTCATCGACACCGAGGTGTTAGGAGCGCACAGGTCGAAGCCCGCATAGAGCAGCTTGATGTCGTCGAGACTACACACCGACACACCGCTCTCACCCACCTTGCCCCAGATGTCCGGGCGTTCGTCGGGGTCCTCTCCATACAGAGTCACGGAGTCGAAAGCAGTCGACAGACGGGTGGCTGGCTCACCTTCGCTGAGGTAGTGGAAGCGCTTGTTAGTCCGCGCCGGCGGACCCTCTCCTGCAAACATCCGCTTGGGAGCCTCGGCGGCTCTCCGGAAGGCAAAGTTACCCGCGGTGAACGGGAAGCGACCGGGCAGGTTCTCAAGCAGCAGGAAGCGAAGGATATCCCCTGCATCGCTGTAGTCAGGCAGCGCTACTCGCGACATCCGCAGACCGGACAGGCTGAGTTCGCCAGTCGGCACGCGGACGTCACGTCCTCGCACCGAATAGACAAACTCGTCAGCCCGATAGCGCTCTGCGAGGCCAGGCCACTCGGCGAGAAGTTCGCGAGAGATCGTATCCAACCCAGCGTTCAGTTCCCCGGCACGCTCACTGAGAACATCGCGAAGCTGCACATCCTCGACTTCATCGACCGCCAGGAGCAGCGCCGCGTGTTGGCGAGCCAGCCGGGCCTGTTCTCCTGCCCAAGCCTTGTAGCCGCGCACGACCTCGGCAATCTCGGCGAGGTAACGCGCACGCGCCGGCGGAATCAGCGCGACACGCTTGGCCG
>CAZEIY010000048.1:0-12755 GCA_964512375.1 uncultured Rickettsiales bacterium
TGACGACTCCGCCGCTGGAGACGATGACGACTCCGCCGCTGGAGACGATGACGACACCGCTGGAGACGATGACGACGCGGTGGGTGATGACGACGACGACTCGACCCCGGCAATTGTTGCTGACCCCGGTCCCCAGTGCGGTTGTTCAGCCGCATCGTCTCCCAGTGCTTCCCTCTTGACTCTCCTGTTGGCACCCGCTCTCGCGTTACTCCGTAGACGGCGGGCCTCTCTGTCGGGAGCTTCATGAGCGAAGAGGGTCAGTCCTTTCCGGGCACCCAGATCATTCTCGCAATGCACGACCCCTGGGTCGGGACCATCCGGGTGGTCCTGCTTCTGCCCACCACTTCAGGTCCCCATCCTGTGGTCATCGGCCAAGCCCTGCTCGGAGGATTCTCGATGATGGCCGTACGCATCTACGAGGTCCTGTTGCTCCACAAGCTTTTGCGGTGTCGCCCCGACATCGACACCGAGCGGCTCGGCTTGATCGGGCACTCGGGCGGCAGCGCCGTAGGCAACCTGGCGATCCGTGTGGCTCCGGAGATCTTCGACGCCTACGTCAGCGACAACCTCAACAGCTACTTTAACTGGGTAGACAGTGCACTCCAGGACGAGACCGACCCCGCGATCTATCCCTGGTCGCAGATAATCAATGACTTCAGCACGTCCAGCGTGCCTGTCCTTGAGGTGCCCTACGCGTTCGAGAACGAGTACCAGGACATCGCTGATTTCTTCGACCTTCACCTGGGCAACTCAGCTGATGCTGGCACCCCTGGTCGCGATTGGAGTAATCTCGTCTGCCTCGGAGAGGAACTGATTACGATCCATGCCTGAAGACAAGCAAAGCCCCAGACGTCGCGCCCTGCTGAGAGCACGACTCCCGCTGATCTTTGTATGCGCGCTGCTGGCTAGCGGCTGTTCTATCAAACACCTCGCCCTCACATCGGTGGCGGACGAACTGAGTTCAGGCACTGGCGGTAGCTTCACGCAGGATGAGGACCTCCTGTTCGTGGGCGAGAGTCTGCCCTTCGCACTGAAGCTGATGGAGAGTATCGGTGCCGCAGTACCCGAACACCTGGGCATGAAGCTGGCTCTGTCCTCCGGCTTCACTCAGTACGGCGTGGTCTTCGTCGAGTGGCCTGCCGAACAGCTGAAGTACGACGACTACAAGAGCTACCGAGCTGGACTCGCTCGGGCCAAAGGCTTCTACCTGCGAGCTAGCCGCTACGCACTGGGGGGCCTTGACCTCACCTACCCGGGCTTTCGGTCCTCCATCATGAGCGAGACGACCCAGACGCTTGAGCAAACCAACGTAGACGACGTACCGCTGCTGTTCTGGCTTGCGGCGTCCTGGCTTGCGGCGGTGTCTACTGACCTCGAGGACCCCGAAATGTTCGGCCTCATGCCCATCGCCTCAGCGACCATGAAGCGCGCCTACGAGTTGGACCCCGATTGGGACAACGGCGCTATTCACGAGATCCTCATCAGCCTGGAGCCCTCACTGCCGATGCCGGGAGGAGCAGAGCGCGCGGAAGAGCACTACAAGCACGCTATCGAACTTCAGGGTGGCGCCAAATCAGGACCTCATGTTGCGCTGGCCACGGCTGTGGCGCTCAAGGCGCAGGACAAGAACCGCTTCGTTTCGCTCCTCGAACAGGCGCTAGCCATCGACTTGGACGCCAAATCCGGCAATCGTCTCGCCAACGACTATGCTCAACGAAAGGCTCGCTTCCTGCTGAGCCACCTCAACGACCTCTTTTGGAACTAGTGATGCGACGCCAATTTGCCATCTTCATCCTCATTACCAGCGTCCTGGTGTCTCTTGCTTCAGTGCGCACTGCACACGCAGAGATCACGGTCAAGCTGGCGACTCTCGCGCCAGAAGGAACGGTCTGGTACCGCGCCGTACGCACCATCGCCGACCGCTGGTCGGAGATCTCGAACGGCGAGGTCAAGGTGAAGATCTATCCCGGCGGCGTAGTCGGTAACGAGACGGCCACCGTACGCAAGATGCGCATCGGCCAACTGCATGCCGGAGCCATCACCAGCGTCGGTCTCGCCGACATCCACCCCGCGGCCATGGTCACCCAGAGCCCCATGCTCATCCACAACTACGGCGAACTCGACTACGTCATGGAGCGCATGGGGCCGAAGTTCGAGGGGCTCGTACGAGAGGAGGGCTTCGTCATCCTCAACTGGAGCGATGCCGGCTGGATGCACATCTTCACCAAGGGGCCGATGCTCGTCCCTGAAGACGCAGCAAAGTTCAAGATGTTCGCGTTCGAGGGCGACCCCGGTGCCATCGACGCATACAAGGCCTCGGGATTGCGGCCCGTCATCCTCGCGGCGACTGATGTCCTGCCCGGTCTCCAGAGTGGCCTGGTGAGCGGCTTTCCCAACACCCCCCTGGCCGCGCTGAGCCAGCAGTGGTTTGCTCTCGCCCCCCACATGCTCGACATGGGGTGGGCCCCGCTGATTGCTGCCACGGTGATCCGCAAGGACGCCTGGGACAGCATCCCAGAGAAGTACCACGCAGAGTTCCTGAAGGTCGCAAGAGAGGCTGGCCGCGAGTCCGCCCGCGAAGTACGCCGCCAGGACCGAAAAGCCGTCAAGGTCATGGAGAAGTACGGACTGACGGTGCACCCGTTACCCGCAGGAGCGCGGGAGAAGTGGCAGACAGCCAGCGCGAAGTCATGGCCGACCGCTCGCAAGATGGTGGGTGACGCGATCTTCAGCGAGACGCAAGGCCACCTGCAGGAGTACCGTTCCAGCAAGTGAAAGTAATCGGCATCAGCCGACTCAGACAGGATAGGCCAGTCAGTGCAGGCCCAGGACAACTCATTAGGGCAACGACTGTTGCTCGCGTTTTCCCGCCTCGAAGGCCGAGTGCTGGTGTTGGTGCTTGCTCTGATGATGGCGCTCCCGGTCGCTTCGGTCATCGCGCGTCTACTGTTCGACTGGAGTTCTGCTGGTCCCAACCTCTGGGTACAACACCTCAACCTCGTGCTCGCCTTTGTAGGAGCAACCGTAGCCGCACGGACGGGACGGCACCTGAACCTCAGCACCGGCGAGTTGCTGCGACTCGACGAAGGGCTGTTACGGCGAATCACCGGCTTCACCAACGCGATCGCCACCGCTGTCACGGTGATGTTGGCATATGCTGCGGCCGAGTTCGTGCGGGCCGAGCTACCCGCGGCCAAGGTCCTCCCCGGAGGCCTCCCTGTCTGGCTCCTACAACTGGCCATGCCCTTGGGATTTCTGGCCATGGCTATCTATCTGGGGTGGGTCGGCAACCACAACTGGAAGGGCCGGGCCGCATCACTCGTTGCATCACTGACAGGTGCAGCGCTCGTCCTGGTACCGATAGGAAGCCGCAGCCCTGTTGTCTGGACCGGAGGCGTCGTCCTGCTGGCAGCGGTAGCGCTGGGCGCCCCCATCTATACCGTGATGGGGGGCATGGCCATGCTGCTGTTCTACGGACAGCCGCTTCCGACCCCTATCTCTGCAGTGCCGCTAGAGACGTTCGGACTCGTGGCCTCGCCTACGCTACCAGCCATCCCTCTCTTCACATTGGCTGGCTACCTTCTGGCCGAAGGAGGCTCTTCGAAGCGCCTTGTTGAGCTGTTTCGCTGCTGGTTCGGCTGGCTTCCAGGCGGCATCGGCGCCGCTGCCGTACTGGTCTGCGCGTTCTTCACTACGTTCACGGGCGCATCGGGGGTCACCATCCTGGCGCTGGGCGGCCTGCTCCTGCCCAGCCTGCTCAAGGCGGGCTACAGCGAGCGATTCTCTATTGGACTGCTCATCGCCTCGGGCAGCATCGGCCTGCTGTTCCCACCGAGCCTGCCCGTCATCCTCTACGGGGTCACCGCCAAGGTGCCCATCGACAAGCTATTCATCTCAGGCGCAGTACCGGGCATCCTGTTGGTCCTCCTGCTCGCTGGAGCGAGCGTCGCCCATGCAATCCGCAATAAGGTCCAGCCCACTCCCCTGGATCTGCGCGCCGCCGCTCTCAGTCTCTGGCGGGCAAAGTGGGAGGCGGCCCTTCCGCTGCTGGTGCTCGTGGGCATCTTTGGCCTCCTCGGTGAGGACTACGCAGTCACCATCTTCGAGGCCGCTGGAATCACAGCGGCCTACGCCTTCTTCATTGAGGTGGTTATCCACCGAGACCTGAAGTTGAAGACCGACGTGCCGCGCATCTTCATTGAAACCGGCACACTTATGGGCGGCGTCCTCATCATCCTGGGTGTCGCCCTAGGACTGACTAACTACCTGATCGATGCAGAAGTCCCCATGCTGGCCACCAAGTGGGCGCAAGCTCACATCGGCTCCAAGATCGTCTTCATCCTGGCCCTGAACCTGTTCCTGCTGGTCGTGGGCTGCCTGATGGACATCTTCAGCGCCATCGTCGTGGTGGTGCCGCTCATCGTCCCCATCGCGTTGGTGTTCGGCATGGATCCCATCCACCTGGGCGTGCTCTTCCTCGCCAACCTCGAGCTCGGCTACCTGACTCCGCCGGTGGGCATGAACCTGTTCCTGGGCGCCTACCGCTTCGATAAGCCGGTCACCGAGATGTACAAGGTGGCGCTGCCCTTCCTGGGGCTCCTGGCAATCGGCGTGCTGCTCATCGCCTACGTGCCCTCGCTGACGACCTGGTCTCATGAGGCCGGCGACACCAGCAACCAGATCTCCTTCGAAGATGAGTTGCTGGAGCACGACGAACTGCCCGCTCCCGGCTCCGAGGATGCCGGGGGCAACAAGCTGCCGCTCTGCAAGCTCGACCTCAATGCACTGCTCGCCGCCGACCCGGAGGGCGATGACGACGACTCGGCAGCCCAGACCCCCGACGGGCCCCACTAACAACCGAGTCGATGTCCAGCCTACGCGCGTACAAACTCAGTGCCTTCCGCCCGCGCGGATCAGGGCCCCCGGTGCTATTCTCCGCCTGCTCTAGTGAAGGGTGGGGGTAAGGCTTAGCCTTCAGACCTCTGGGTTGTCGTCAGGGGCTGTCTGCGCTGGTCCTATTCGAAGCCGCCAGCATCAGCCGATGGCAAGGCTCCTGTCTCTCGAAGGATGTGGCTGAACTGATGACCAAGAGAGTCCTCCCAGGCCCGGCCCGAACGACACTGCTGCTCTGTAGCGCTGTGCTCACGATGGTGGGCTGCACGCCACCCTCTTCGAACGAAGAGCCCCTGGACATCGTGGGAAGTACACAGCAGGCAATCTTGTCGAGCACCGGGTGGACCCACGACACCACCCATGGAAAGGCCAGTGACCTCGCCTGGGGCGATTACGACGGGGACGGAGACCTCGACCTCGTCATCGCCAACGAGGACACGGCGGATCCATGTCGACTCTTCCGCAACGATGGAGGCAGCTTCACAGACGTCTGGCAGTCAGCAACGAACAAATCACAGGGGCTCGCCTGGGGGGACTACGACAACGACGGAGACCTCGACCTCGCCATCGCAAACGAGGGTGCCCCGACCACTGTCTACGAAAATCAGGGTCCGGGTGGCGGAGGACTGGCTACCACTCTGGCCTGGTCTTCCAGCAGCAGTTACAAGAGCAAGGCGCTCGCCTGGGGCGACTACGACAACGACGGAGACCTCGACCTGGCCGTCGCCAATGACAACGACCCGGACGAACTCTTCCAGAATGATGGGGTCACGTCTGGAGGCCTCTTGAGCATGTCGGCGGTGACCGGCTGGGCGAACACCTCCCAAAAGCACAGCACCTCCCTGGCCTGGGGCGACTGGGACAATGACGGGGACCTCGACCTCGCCATCGGCAACCACGACGGCAACCAGCGGAGCCGGGTCTACCGCAACGACAGCGGCACCCTGGTGGACGCCTGGCAATCACCCAGTAACCAGCCCGAGAAGACCCGGGGCGTAGCCTGGGGCGACTGGGATGGTGACGGAGACCTCGACCTCGCTCTCGCCAACGACGACCAGGAGAACCAGGTCTACGAGAACCAGGCTCTGGCGAACAACGTCCACCTCCAGGCTCAGCCCTCCTGGTCATCCAATCTCAGCAGGGACAGCCAAGCGGTGGCATGGGCCGACTGGGATGGCGACGGAGACCTCGACCTGGTGTTTGCAAATGACGGCGAATACAACCGGCTCTACGAGAACCTGAGCGGCCAGCCCGGCGCGGGTTCCGCGCGTCTGTCGATCCACTCTCTACAATGGTCGTGGCGCTCCAAGAAGAGTGCCGCACTCGCGTGGGCTGATTGGGACGGAGACGGAGACCTCGACCTCGCGGTGGCAAACGAGGAGCAGGACGACTATGTCTACGCGAACACCGGCAACAGCCCGAGCCTGGACTGGGAGTCGTCCTCTGCCTGGTCGAGCACCGGCCTGGCCCTCGGCGACGTAGACGGAGACGGTGACCTCGACCTGGCCGTCGCCAACAGCGGTTCAACACCCGACCTGGTGTTCCTCAACACCAACGGCACCTTTTCATCCGCACCCGATTGGAGCGCGGCCAACACAGCGTCTCAGGCGGTCGCCTGGGGCGACGTAGACGGAGACGGAGACCTCGACCTGGCCGTCGCGGTGGCCAATGGAGCCAACCTGCTCTACGAGAACCAGAGCGGTGCGAGCATCGCTGCCGTACCGCTCGCTCTCTCCTCTGTGTGGCAGTCCTTCGACACCGACGACAGCCGCTCCCTGGCATGGGGCGACTACGATCGCGACGGCGACCTCGACCTCGCAATCGGGAACTACGGTACGGCCAACAAGATCTACGAAAACCAGGGCGGAACCCTCAATCAGACCGCTGTGTGGGTCTCGACCGAGACGGACAACACCACCTCGTTGGCATGGGGTCACCTGGGTAGCGACCTCCACCTCGACCTCGCAGCCGCCAACGACGGCGGCACTAACAGGGTCTACTCAAACTCCTCGGGCACGCTCAGCCAGACTGCCCTATGGAACTCAAATGATTCCGAGAGCACCCAGGACGTGGCCTGGGGCGACTTCGATGGTGACGGCACCAGCGACCTCGCATTTGCAAACCGAGGTTCCCCCGACCGGATCTACCGCAACAACAGCGGTAGCCTGGCGCTGGCCTGGACCAGCAGCCTGTCAGGAGCCGGAGGAGCGCTGTCCTGGACTGACCTCGATGGCGACGGCTGGCTCGACCTGGTAGTCGCCAACTACGGTGCAGGGGCTCAAGGATATCGAAGCGTCCTCGGCGTGCTGCCGAGTGCACCCGATTTCTCCTCCCCGCTCAGCGAGGACACAACGGACATTGTCGCCGCAGATATCGACGCGGACGGAGACGTCGACCTCGTCCAAACCAACAGCGGCGGCAAGGTTCAGTTGGAACGTTCCTTCCGGATTGGGTATAAGCGCCTCGCTGAGAATCCGAGCTACGCCGTCATCGTCTCGCCTGATGCCACCCCAGTAGCGGGTTCGCTCAGCGCTGAGATCCACGAGGGAGCAACCCTCGAATTCAGCTTTGTGCTCTACGATCAGGAGTCCGACCTGGTCAACCTGAGCGTTCAGTACTCGACCAGCGGAGGTGCCTGGACAACAGCCACCATCCTCGACACAACGAGCGGACTCACGGCCGCGACCAGGGGGCTCTCAAGCAGCCCCGGCGGCACGACCCATTCGATGGACTGGGACCTTGTTGCTGATGGAATCTTCAGCGACACCGCCTCGCTACGAGTTGTCATCAAGCGGCAACGGGCAACAGACAGCAGCGTCTCCATGAGACACGGCTCACTTGGCACCAGCTCAACCCCTTTCCGGGCCTGGGCCTGCTTTCCGCGCGATGCGGACAATGACGGTTACGATACCTGCGGGCCCGACGGCCCCCCAGGCCCCGTTCTGGCTGCCGACTGCGATGACGACGCGGCGACGAACTTCCCAAACAACCCCGAGGCCTGCGACGGACTCGACAACGACTGCAACACGGCGACCTTCGCAGCCGGCGGAGAGAGCGATGGCGATAGCGATGGCGTCCTCGCCTGCGATGACTGCGATGACGCCGACATCAACAACTTCCCAGGCAACATCGAGGCCTGTGATGGCGAGGACAATGACTGCGACAGCGCGACCGAGGCTGGAGGAAGTGAGGCCGATGGCGATGGTGACAGCTCCTTTGCCTGCGCTGACTGCGATGACGGTGACAGCAACAACTTCCCCGGAAACACCGAGGTATGTGACGGCGCGGACAACGACTGCAACAGCACGACGTCTGCTAGTGGCGGCGAGGCCGATGCCGACGGTGACACCTTCATCGGCTGCAATGACTGCGACGACAACCCATCCACCGGCGCCAACAACTACCCCGGCAACACCGAGGTATGTGACGGCGCAGACAATGACTGTGACAGCACGACGTCTGCTAGTGGCGGCGAGGCCGATGCCGACGGTGACGGTTCGCCTGTCTGTGCAGATTGCGACGACTCTGCGGTAACGAACTACCCGGGCAACAGCGAGGTCTGCGATGGCAGCGACAACGACTGCGACACAGCCACCTTCGCCACTGGCGGCGAAGACGATAGCGATGGAGACGGCGCCCTCGCTTGCGTTGACTGCGATGACAGCACGGCGACGAACTTCCCCGGCAACACCGAGATCTGCGACGGACTCGACAATGACTGCAACACATCCACCTTCGCTCCTGGCGGCGAGAACGATAGCGATACTGATGGCTCCCTCGCCTGCGCTGACTGCGATGACGGCGACAGCAACAACTTCCCCGATAACGCCGAGGTGTGTGACTCCGCAGACAACGACTGCGACACAACTACCGACGAGAACGTCGATGGGGATGGGGACGGTGCGTCCACCTGTGATGGTGACTGCAACGACTCCGACGAGCTGACCTTTTCTGGTGCAGAGGAAATCTGCGACTCGGGCATCGACAACGACTGCGATCCCGCCACAGACGAGAACGTCGATGGGGATGGCGACGGCTATTCCATCTGCGCCGGCGACTGTGTTGACACCGACACCGAGATCCGGCCGAACCAGACAGAAGACTGCGTCGACGGAATCGACAATGACTGTGATGGCGATGTCGATGCTATCGATGCGGACTGCTCGGGCGACGATGATGACTCAGCTGGCGACGATGATGACTCAGCCGGCGACGATGATGACTCAGCCGGCGACGATGATGACTCAGCTGGCGACGATGATGACTCAGCTGGCGACGATGATGACGCCACGGGCGACGATGACGATGGTCCAGCGGAGTGCGTCGATGAGGACCAGGACTCTTTCTGTGCAGACGTGGACTGTGACGATAACGACGCGTCGGTCCATCCGGATGCCGAGGAGATCTGTAACGATGGCCTCGACAGCAACTGCAATCAGCTGGAGAGCGAAGACCTCGACGAGCCCCACTGCTGGGCGGTCGGCTGCGATTGTGACGCGGGCACCCTGAGCAGTGACCAGAGGGCACCCCATCCCGCGTGGCTGCTTCTGCTCGTGGTACTGGCTGGCCTCAGGAGGGCCCGGCGACGCACCCTGCGCAGCGTCAATTCACCGGCGAGGATGACGGCATCGCTGAGCATGTGCTTGTTTGCGGCATTCACCCTGTCTGCGGACCCCGCCAATGCAGACACCTCGACGAAGGGTGAAGAGCCCCCCCAATCTATGGACGAGCTGAGAGCGCTGCTCGAGGAAGGCCGCTGCGTCGAAACTCAGCGCTGGCTCAAGAGCACGATAGGTGACTCAAGAGAAGCCTCTCTGTGGCGACTGCTGGCAGATGCCGAGCGATGCCTGGGCCACAGTCGAGAGGCTATCCTCGCCTACAAACACAGCATGCTTCTGGGAGGCGAAGACCCCACCGTCATGGTCCTGCTCGAATCCCTCCGAACCAATGTCTCCATACTCGATGTCAGCCTGATGGATGAGAGCTTGCAGGGCAGTGAGTCTCCCGCAGGCCGGACGCAACTCTACCTGATGCACGGCGAGGAGCGGCTGCAGCCAGACTGGAGCGGCGGTAGAACCGATGCACGGTTCAAGGACCTTCCCCCGACAGTTCCCCTGATCCTCGGACACTACGGCATTGGCTTCGAGGCTGATGAGCTCAGCATCCCCCCCCTTGAGGCTGGAGCAACCCGTCAGCTTCTGCTGACCCCGCGATGGGTCGGCGTAGGTCACCTGTCGCTCAACCAGGTGCCCAGCGAGGGAGTCTCCGTGCGGGCCTTGCTACCTGACGGGGCGAAGCCTCTCTCCATGACCGAGCAACTCTCGGTATCCGCAGGAACCGTTCCCGTCGAAGTTGAGAGCGAGCTCGGTACAACTCGCACAGAAGTCGAGATCAAGAGTGGCGCTCCGTTCCAGTTCGAGCTTATTCCGAGTCTTCCCGCCGGGCTGAAGGTGTCTGGTCTCCCTGCTGGAGCCAGCCTCCGCCTCTTCGTGGAGGGCCCCGGGGGAACTGCAACAAGCCAGGAACTCTCCACTAAGCCGCAGAACGGCTCAATCGACCCCGATACGGGCGTACGCCTCTCAGCGAGTCAGGAGTTCTCCTCTCTGCCGGGTGGAACCGGCGGGCTCTTTGTCAGCCATCCAGTCCTCGGAACGGGTGTACAGGACGTCGTCCTTGCTGCTGGTCAGAACAACGTGCTCACCTTTGATTGGCGCGCACTCGAGGGCGTACCGACCGTTGCGGGAGCCTATTCCCGGTGGCGAATGGGGCAGGACCTCACGGCAAAGACGGCAAAGACGGCAAAGAACACCCGGATTGCTGGAATCATCGCAATTGCGGGTGCTGTCTCTGGTGCTGCCTTCGCAGCTATCGCAGCGGGATCCTCTTTCGAATCGCATCAAGCAAAGACTGCAGGACTCGCGGCGCAGGCTGTTGGCGATGACAACTCGGTCCGGTGGCACGGAGAGAGGTGGCTGAACTCACGAAGAAATCAGCACGGATTCGCTGCTGGGTCGGCTATCTTATCGTCCATGAGCCTAGGTAGCCTCAGCGTAGCGATCTCCTTCCGTGTGCGCAGTAAGCGTGACCAGTCCTCCTCGAAGTCCTGGGAACCGTGGGCGGTCGGTACCCCGTGAGCCCCGATGACGAGGCGCAAGCTGAGACTGGGGCTAGCGTTACTCCTTCGGCCAACACCAACAAGCGCAACACGAAGCCCGAAGACTGGTTGGACGTTCCTGAGCCGGACCGCCTTGAAGTCAGAACGCAAGCCTTCTCCGATGGGGGAGAAGAAGGGCCCGAATCCGCCGCGGCGATCGTCATCCCCGAATCCGAACGGTCCTCGTTTCGCAAGGGTCAGGTCATGGACCGCTACCGCCTGGTTCGCCGATTGGGTAGCGGCGCCTTCGCTGAAGTCTGGCTCGCTGTCGAGGACGGCAGCCACGGATTCCGCAAAGAGGTCGCTCTCAAGCTGCTGAAACGTGACAAGTCAGACGAAGAGACTCTCGCAGCGCTGCTCGATGAGGCTCGTGTGTGCGGAATGCTTCAACACCCTCATCTGGTCGATGTCTACGGAGTCGGCATCAGCAGCGACATCGCCTACATCGCCATGGAGTACATCCGCGGCACCACGCTCGGCGCGCTACTCAGCAAGCTCAAGGCCAAGGGGCTCCACCTCCCCTTATCGGTGATCCTCGACATCGGCATTCAGGTCTGTCAGGGCCTCGACTACGCGCACACCGCCACGGACCACAACGACGAGCCCCTCAAACTGGTTCACCGAGATCTCAAGCCGGGCAACCTGATGCTAAGCAAGCGCAGTGGGGTCAAGATCGCCGACTTCGGCCTTGCTAAAGCGAGCACGACAAGTCAGAGCACTGAGGTGGGCATCCTCCGCGGCACGCCTGGCTACATCGCCCCTGAAGTCTGGGGAGGCTCTCGCGACTTCGGACCGCACATCGACCTCTTCGCGGTCGGCGCCATCCTCTGGGAGATGGCTGTTGGCTCTCCGTTGTTCCACGGCTCCCTACCCGAGGTCATCGGGGCGGCCATGCACGGATCGGTCGGTGAGGACATCCAGCGACTCCGACTGCATCAACCCATGCTGGGCCCGGTGCTGGAAGCCCTGCTCCAACGAGACCCTGAGAAGAGGACAAAGAGCGCATGGGAAGTACAGGTTGCGCTCCAGGAACTGCGTGAGAAGAACCCGGCACCGGGCGGGCTGTCCTTCTTTCTCTCTCTGGTCCACGAGGACTTCAAGCGCTCTGATATACCGGGAAGCCGAAGTAGCGCGGCCGCCCTGGGCGAGACGAAAGATCCGCAGTGGCTCAAGCTGCTGGACTCCCACGGATCGCTGTTGGTGAAGCTCGATTCGACAGGACTCGAACGCAAAAAAGCTGTACCAGCGATGGATAACCCTGGCCCTACCCGCTCCATGTCTTTGCCAGGAATCGACGAAAAGAGAACCCTCGATCTGCGCCAAAACCGGGATAGAGAGGAGCAGCACAGCGCCGACGAGGATGTTATCGAAACGCCCCTACCGGGCACGCTGTGGAAGACGGAGGTAGTAGACACGACGCCACAGAAGCGACGACCGACTGTCGTGGTCGGTGCGCTCGTGGCCCTCTGCGCCCTCGTCGCTGGGGGCTACTTTGCGTCACGGACGCCGCAACCCGAAACACCCGAAGCCAAACAGGTGACCACCGAGCAGGCTGAACCGGTGGACGAGACTCCGGTGACTCAGGATGCAGGCAAGGTGGGTGCGACGGCGAAACCGGAACCCACAAAGCCGAAGCCCGTCGCCGCGAAGCCAAAGCCCGTCGCCGCGAAGCCAAAGCCCGTCGCCGCGAAGCCAAAGCCCGTCGCCG
>CAZEIY010000048.1:12855-17305 GCA_964512375.1 uncultured Rickettsiales bacterium
CGAAGCCGGTCGCCACCGCGAGCAAGAGCGCCATCCCTGCGGCACGAAGTCAAAGTCTCCTCTCGCGAGGCTGCCTTGCTTTCCGAAGCTCCCCGAGCGGTGCCAAGGTCTTCCTCGGCCGCAAGGACTCCGGCCGGATCTCCTCTCCTCGCTCCAAGCCCGTGCAGTTGCCTGTTGGCAGAATCATGGTGCACATGGACGCAGGGGCCAACTTGAAGCTGAGCGTCGAAGCCAGGGTGACCGCTGGAAAGCTCACGACGGTGAACTGCAACTTCAAGTCAGGAGCCTGCTCTGTGACTACGAGCGAACAAGCCTGCGAATAGCGTGGGTCGAGGGTGATCTGCCCTCTTGACCTCTGTAATCGGGCCGATTCCTGCACGCCCGGGACTGGCATGGACCTTGCTCAGGCAAGGAGCATACCCCGCCCGGAGACTTGCTAATGCGCCCCATCACCATTGTCCTTACCGCCCACCTCTTCGCTGCCTGCGGCTGTATCCCTGCACAGGGACTGCTCTGTGATCTGAGCGCAACGTACTCGGTGAACGTTGAGGTCCAATCAGCCACTGGCGAAGAACTCCAAGGAACCGCGGCTTTCTTCCGCGTCCTCGAACCTGGCCAGGATGACGACGCACAGGGCGAAGACCCCTTCGAGGCCTGCGAACAGGTCGCTTCAGGATTTGCCTGCGGAATAGAGGCGGCCGGTCGCATTCAGGTAATCATCGAGGCGGATGGGCACGACGATGCGAGCCACATCATCGAGGTTGTCCAGGGTGAGTGCCATGTAGAGCCAGCGCGACTCAACGTCGTGCTGGAGCCAATAGCGTGCACCACGGAAGAAGTACCCTCGGTACTGCTCAGCCTCGTAGACCACCAGGGCCAGCGCATCCCTGGCGCCTTTGCTGACTGGGGACGTCCTGACACGGACAGTCAGGGACAACCGTGCGAGGAGCTGGGAGAAGACCTGGTCTGTGGATGGGAGCAGAACGGCACACTCGAGATCTTCGCGGGCGCGCCCGGCTACCACCCCTGGGTAGACAGCATCGAGGTCGAAGCCGGCGTGTGTCACGTACAGACCCGATACGTTGAGGTGGTACTCGAAGAGTCCGACCAGCCCTGCACCGACGAGGTGCGGCCCTCGATCGTCGTCGTTGTCACCGATCGCTGGAACAACCCCTTACCCTTCGCCGAGACACACTTCGTCGCCCACATGAAGCCGGTCGAGCCTGAGCCTTGCTACAGCAGCAACAACGGCCGCTTCTTCTGCGGCGAGGAAGAGCCCGGCGAGTTCGACGTCTGGGTCAACGCAGCGGGCTACCTGATGTGGTCGACCACTGTCCAGGTCGAGAGGAACCAGTGCCATGTCGAGACCCAACACTTGACCGCCTCCCTCGAAGAGATGGTGGTCATCGACGGATAAGGCTTTCGCTCTCAGCCGCCGTTGCCGTCGATCACAACCTCACCACCGATGTTGCTCGCTCCCACATCATCTCGGAGCGCCTCTGCCGCGCTGGTGGCCAGAGAGCTGTTGTCGAGGATGTGGAAGTCTCCACCGACAAAGGCCAGGGACTGCAGTTGGAATTGCGAGAGGCTTGAGTTGCTCGCCACCATCAAGAAATCACCGATGTTCTGAAGTGCAGGAAGAGCAAGTACCTCAAGCAGCGCGCAACTGGACAACCGAAGGGAGCCTGGAAGCCCCTGGATGTTCTGGAGTTGGGGCAACTCCAAGGTGCTCAGTGAGGCGTTGGAGCTGAGCCGAAGCGCACCAAGCCCAATCAGCGAAGACAGCTGCAGGCTCACGAGCATAGGGTTCGAGCTGACCATCAACTCCCGGTCCACCGAGAGCAACTCCGACCAGCTCACCTCCTGCAGCAAGGGATTGCCACTCAACCACAGGTCTGCGCCAACACTCTCGAGAGCATCCAATTCGATGTGAAGGGCTACATCCAGGTAACGGAGCCAGAGAGCGCCGCCGACGCTGCTCAGACGCGGCAGGCGAATGCTCGGCAAGAAGGCAAGCTGATTCAGTGACAGGTCACCGCCGACCTCAGATAGCTCTGGCATGCGCAGCTCATCGAGCCAGGGCTGCTGTTCTACTTCGAGACTCCCGGCAACTGAGCGCAGGGCGAGCAGCTCTACTCCACCGAGGGGGTAGTTGTCGTAAATAACAAGATCGCCCCCCACCTCCTCCAATGCGGGGAGTTCGAGATCGAGCACCTCTGTGTCCGTCACTTCAAGGAGGCCATCAACCCGCACCAGACACTCAAGCGCCGCAAGGCTCGTTACGAGACCACCCGAGATGACCACATTACCGGCGACCTGGTCCCACGAGTCGCAGAACCAGGCCATGTCCGCATCGGAGTGGAGGCTCAGGTCACCTGTGTAGACAAGACCCTCCAGAGGACCACCGATGTCGTCGTCATCATCGGCGGTGTCATCATCATCCGCTGTGTCGTCGTCGTCCGCTGTGTCGTCGTCGTCTGCGGTGTCGTCGTCGTCCGCTGTGTCGTCATCATCGGCGGTGTCGTCGTCGTCGGCCGCAACACAGACCGGGGCCTGCGCGCAGTCGGTGTCGCTACAGTCGTAGGTGCCATCGGCATCATTATCCGCGCCATCACTACACTGGCCCGGCATCGATCCTTCTCCCGCCGGCGATGTACAGGCGCACATCGAGGTCAAGAGCAAGAGGACTCCAACGCGCTGCACCAGCTCAGTCCAATCCGAGCCAGTCCTGGTAGCTACCCACCAGGAGAAAGTCCGCAAGAAAGTCCTGCCAGGTCGCCTCGACCGCCGGATCGGGAAGACCGGGATTGGCACAGACCCGAAAGCCATCATCAAGAAAGAGCTCGACGCTGTCCGGATGTGAGTGCACTCCGTAATTGGTGGAGCAGTAAAATGTGCCCTGTCGACTCGTGCCACCGTAGACGGCATAAGGCTGCGAGCCGGCAAAGGCTGCACCGTCCCAAGGTGGGTAGACAGGCATCCCCTGGGGAGCCAACACCGCGCCCATCGCAGGATCAAGACGTGCCCAGACGCTTCGCACGAGCATGTCCCGAAAGCCCAGCGGGCTCACGCAGCCAGGCATGCGTCCAATGGGCCCGGGGCTAAAGTCATCCTCCTCGCAGATGCCGCTGATTGGTTCGCCCGGATCGTACGGAAAGCGCCAGTTGTTTGGCCCTGCACCAGCGAGCAGCAGCTCACTCAACGTGCAAGCCCGTCGCCCGAAGACGTCCAACGCCAGGTCGAGTTCACGCACGGTGTCGAAGTTGAGCCCATCTACAGGCCAGTTCTCACCCTCAATACCCGGAAAGGGAAAGCGGTCCATACAGAAGGCAGGGATCGTGTGAGTGCTGAGTGGAATCGTCGTCAAGGCCAGCAGATCCAACCCTGGGTACTCGTTCTCCCAGGAGTTGTTCGGAGACGGTAGCAGCCAGTCGGGATCCCCCTCTCCCAAGGTCCACGTGCCTTCTGGGACACCAATCATCCCATCGGGACAGTCCGGGGCCGCAAGAGCTTGTGGTGGATCTGGCGGATGGGTGTGCGCAGAATCATCATCGTCACCGCCAGTAGCATCGTCGTCATCGTCGCCAGTAGCATCATCGTCGTCGCCGGCCGTCGCGTCATCGTCATCGTCATCGTCGGCCGTCGCATCATCGTCGTCGTCGGCCGTGGCATCGTCGTCGCCGGGTGCCAGGGTGTCGTCGTCGTCAGACGCAGCGCTGTCATCGTCCCCCGCGCCCTCGCAGGCGGGCAGAAAGAGCAACGACAGCAAGAGCAGGGTCCGTAGATTCACCAGGATCAGGCTAGCAGTCCCAGAGCCAATCCTCCCAGGCGTGACTTCGCCCACGAAAAAGCGGTGTGCTTCATCCAGATACGCTGCTGGGTTCAAGGGCTCAAGCCCTTCACCTGGACGATTCGACCGTCATCGAGACAGTAAGCGCTGAGCTCTCGGCCCCACACGCAGCCACTGTCGAGGGCGCAGATGCCTGGCTCCCTGTGCACTCCGATCGCCGCCCAGTGCCCAAAAAGCACCGTAAGACCACCGCGCCACATGCCGGAGGCTCTCCACCACGGTGTCCTGCCCGCTGGAAGTTCCTCGAGTGGACCGCTGAAGTCGAAGCTCAGGACTCCCTCTTCAGTCACACAGCGGAGTCGGGTGAACACAGCAAGGGAGTGGCTGAGTTGCTGGGCCTCGCTGGCCATGGACCCAAGGGGCCCCAGCTCGGCACGGTAGTAGTTCGAGAGTAGAGTTCCCGAGTCGGGGCCACGCAGCATGCTCTCCAGCGCCCGCGCCCGCTGCTCGGCCTCTGCAATGCTCCAATTGGGATGCAGCGCAGCATGGACAAGAACGAAGCCTCTCTCGATACGAAGCAACGGACGACGACTGAGCCAGAGTAGAAGTTCATCACGGTCCGGCGCGTCGAGCACCGGTCTCAGGGTGTCGCTGCTCCGC
>CAZEIY010000049.1:0-17122 GCA_964512375.1 uncultured Rickettsiales bacterium
ATCTGGTACTGCTCGTCTCCACCGATGTCGCCCGAGAACAGGAAGCTTCGGTCGCTGCCGGGCACGTAGCCCGGGCTGCGCGACGGCTCTCGGCGAAAGGTCAGCTGGGTGCGCGCTGCGCCGGGGTGGTCGATGCGATGCACCTGCCCGGTCTCGCCCAGACGAGTGGTGATGAGGATGCTGCTTCCGTCATCGGCTACCGAGCGCATCGATGCCCAGCGAGTGCTCTCGTACTGGGTCAGGCGAGCCATGAGATCGGCGGGGATCTCGGGTACGCCCGTCAGGATCGGCCCGCTCTCCGCGGCGATGCTGGTGCTAGCAGGAAGGACAAGGCACAGCGCGATGGTGGCGCTCAGTAGGCGAGTGGTCATTGCGGCTCCGTTTTCGGGGGCCGCAATGATGACATGTCCTCGTCGCTATGGCTTGCGAAAGGGGATCGATCCGCCGATGCTCAGTGACCACCAGAGCATCTTGCGATCTATGGGTTCGTAGTCAGCCGGCTCACCGGTCGTCGGGTCGATCAATGGCTCTTCAGTGATCGGGTCGGTGTAGCCGTTGGCGGAGAACAGCCTCTCGGTGTACTGGATTGAGCGCACCTCCAGACCAAGGACCAGGCCACCAAAGAACACCCCTCTGAACCCCATGCCGATGCTCCAGGCCGGGTGGGTCTCGTAGATGTACCAACAGTCTTCGAACTCATTGTCCCAGTAGGCATCACCAATACAGGCCTGCTGGTCCATGATCTCAGCGTCATCTTCTGTTTGCACGTAGCCGCCGCCCGCTGTGAAGTACCAGTCGACCTCTACCGCAGGGAGTCCGGGAGGGCCCGGAATCCTGCCGATCAGCGGAGCAACGACAATCGATGCTTGCAGGGCAAAGAGGGCTTCACTGACATCGGGGGCAATCCCGTGCATTCGCACCATTCGATAGGTCAGGTCGCTGTAGTCGGGTGTCTCGCTATAAGGCATGCCAGCGAGCAGCACGTCGATTCCCAGGAAGCGTACCGGCATGAGGCGGGCGCGTAGCCCCAGCCCTCGCTGCTTGATGAAGGGGTCGGTGCTCTCGAAGCCGGTGGAGAAGGAGATGTCGAGGCGCGGGGGCCCGATGACGTCCTTGACGTTGGCTGCCTGTGCGGGTTGTGCGACAGAAAACATGGCGAGCGCACTGCCTAATGCGAAGCAGCGGCTGAGAACTTTGCTCATCGGCGAGCTCCACGGGCGGTGCCCAGTGAGATGTCGATGCCCAGCTCAAGGGTGAACGAGCCCTCCCAGTTGACCTTGCAGATGCCCTGACCCTCACTGCCGCAGCTGGATCGATTGGCGAGGTCACCCAGCAGTCTGTTCTGTGTGGAGGCTTCTTCGTCCTCGAAATCGAGGACTTCGCTGGGGCCCCCCAGCAGTCGAGCGTCGATGCGCAGCCCCAGGCCCGGCTTGGGAAAGATGCGGGAGCCGAGCAGAAAGTTGGCGACCGGTCGCTCGATGATCTGCTCTTCGTTGGCCAGAAACAGAGGGTCGATGGGGTCAGCTATGTCGTCCCAGAGGATCATCTCGATGTCGCTGCGCTCTACACCGATGCCAACGCCGACCAGGAACTCTACAAACACAGGTGGCGCACCTGGCGGCGCGATGGTGCCGGCGAAAGGGGCGCCGATGAGCGTGGTGCTGAAGGCGAGGATGCGGTCGATCGACTCGAGTTGATGTCCTTGCGGTGCGAGCCGAGTGGCTGCCATAGCCGCTCCCCGCGCGTTCTCCACTCCATTCCGGGGGAAGACCGAGAGGTTCCACTCGACGCCAATCTGCTCTGCAGGCCAGAAGCCGACGCTGAGCCCCAGGGTGATCTCATCGTTGAGATGATTGCCCCCCATGGGTGAGAAGCGCGGGGAGAGGGTGAGGGACACGGGAGGAGCAGACACCGGTCCGGGGGCTCTGACTTTGGGGGCCCTGACTTTGGGGGCCCTGACTTTGGGGGCCTTCGTCTCTCTGGTCGGAGGTGGGGGCAGTCGCTTCAGCTTGGGCGGGGGCACGGCAGGAGCGCCAGGCATCAGGTAGGGCCGCATCCACCACATGACCCAGGGGTCGAGCTGGGGCTGCTTGAGGTTGTTCAGATCAACGGGGACGCCGCTCTTCGGCACCTTGATCTTCCTCTTCTTGAGAAGCTTCAAGGCCTTCTCAGAGGCTTCCCCGGCGCTCACCTGTGAAGGAGTCAGCATTGAGAGCGCTAGCAGTAGTGCGATCAACAGTGCGGGCATCGCGCTTCCCCCTCTCCTCTGGTGAGCGCAGGAACTGATTCTACATCAGTCTTGTTCTGACAGGATAGAGACTCGGTCCTTAGTCCCAGTCAATGAGGAAGTCGTAGCTTGTCGCGCTGCCGCTGGGACAGGAGATGTCGACGACCATGGAGCCTGAACTCGCGATGGTCGAAGCAGACACAGGACCTGTGTTGGCCGTGCCGCTCTCGCCAGCTGTCGCAACACCGCTCACCGAGAAATCGAGGTTGCTCTCTGTGCCGTCCCAGTCAAGGACGAAGGAGACGGGGCCACCGCAGTCGAAGGACACCGAGAAGAGGTCGTGGTTGCCGCTTGACCCACAGTCAATGGTGCCGCTGAGGGCCACATGTCCGCTACCGCCGGTGACCAGGGTGGTGGGGTTGGTGCCGGGGCTTGAGGCGCCCTCGCTGGCGCTGACCAGTCCCCCGGCGCAGTCGCTCTGCTGGTCGGCACCATCGCAGTCTTCGTCGATGCCGTTGTTCGGCGTCTCGATGGCGCCCGGATAGATGGCGTTGTTTGAGTCGTTGCAGTCACCAGTCGTGCCCGACTCACCAGGGTCCGTGCAGTCTGTGTCTGCGGTCTGCACCGTGCCGCTGCCTCCGACGCCGTCCTGATCGCTATCGGCATAGCAGAACAGTCCGCCCCCGCCGCCGGTGTCGCAGTCTTCGTCGACCAGGTCATTGCAGTTGACATCTACCCCGTCGCAGTCATCCCAGATGTTGGGCTCAATGTTGTTGTTGTTGTCGTCGCAGTCATCATCAGCGGTTCCCACAATCCCGTCATCACCGCATGAGGTGGTGCCGTCGCCGTCTTCGTCGAAGAGTTCGTCGATGAGCTGGTCGCAGTCGTTGTCGTAGCCATCACAGAGCTCGACGTTGCCTGGGTACTTGCTGGCGTCTTCGTCATCACAGTCGTCATCAGCGGTGTCGAAGTCCAGGTCCGGCCCGCAGCGGGTGACGCCGTCGCCGTCGTTGTCGAAGCCGTTGTCGATGACGCCGTCGCAGTCGTTGTCCTGGCCGTCGCAGTTTTCCGAAAGCCCGGGTGCATTGTTGAAGTCGTTGTCGTCGCAGTCCTGGTCGGACGGCACCCCATCGCCATCGCTATCGACGATCAGTGGGGTGTCGGAGCCGCTGCAGTCTTCGTCGATGCCGTTGCCGGGAACGTCGGTGGCGCCGGGGTATACCGTCGGGTCGCTATCGTCGCAGTCACCGTCCTCGGTGCGCCAGCCGTCGTAGTCGACGTCTGAGGTGGTGCCGCCGCCGCCGCAACCGCCAATGCACAGCAGGGAGGTTCCTATCAGCAGGGAGAAGAACCCCGTTCTGTGCTGCTCGTACGCCATCATGCCGCTCCCTACCGGGCAGACATTCGCCCTGCGCTACAGTCTAGAGATAATTGCTCCGCGCAGTGGAACCGCCTACCCTCTTGGCGCAGTACTCTTCCTTCAGGAGCCCTCATGTCGACGACTCGTTCCTCCCTGGTCCTCGTTGCGAGCCTTGCTCTGCTGTTCGGGTTGGGATGTCCTGGACCGAGCCTGGGAACGTCTGATCTGGATGGGGACGGTAGTCCGGACACGGAAGACTGCGCTCCCCTCGATGCGAGCATCCATCCTGGCGCCGATGACTTTATCGGGGACTTCACCGACAGCGATTGCGATGGTGATGACGGCGAGCTGGGTGACGATGACGACTCTGCCGGCGACGATGACGACTCGGTCGGCGACGATGACGACTCGGTCGGCGACGATGACGACTCGACTGGCGATGATGACGACTCTTCCGGCGACGACGACGACGACGACGACGACGACGATGACGACGATGACGACGATGACGACGATAACGACGACGACGATGACGACGACGATGACGATACGGTGGTGGTCGATGACGACGACACCACCGGCGGACCTTGGACCTGGACCGATGTCTACGCCGTCGTTGAGGCCAACTGCGGCTGCCACCGCAACGGGCAGAGCAGTGGCGGTCAGGCGTTGGGAAGCACCCAACAGAGCGCCTACGACGCCTGGGTCAATGTGCCTTCGACGCTCACTTCATCGGTGCTGCGGGTGACTCCAGGCGATCCTGAATTGAGCCTCGTGGTTTGGAAGCTCGCTGGCTCAGTGCCTTTCGGCGGTGATCAGATGCCGCTGGATGGTCCGTATCTCACCACTGCGACTCAGGATGGTATCCGTAGCTGGATCGCTGACGGCGCTCTCAATAACTGAGCCGTTCAGTCGCCGCTATCGGTGGGGCGACTGAGGATGTACCAGACGCCGACGATTCCGGCCGCTGCCGTGAACAGGCGGGGCCCGATCATGTGCTGTGGCATGGCGAAGAACACGGCGAAGGTGACGAAGACCGAGCTCACCGAGGCGCCGAGCACCTTGATCTTCATTGGTACGCCCTTACCCGCGCGGAAGCGGCGCACGAGCTTTCCAAAGGTGCGGTGATTGAGAATCCAGTTAAAGAAGCGCTCTGAGCTGCGTGCGAAGCAAGCTGCGGCGAGCAGCATGAACGGAGTCGTCGGCAGGCCCGGAACGATGACGCCCAGGCCACCGAGACCAAGACAGACTATGCCACCGGCAAACCACAGCGCCCGCAAGAAGCGGTTGCTGGTCAACTGCACGTGCTCGTGTGTTTCCTGGGCTGTCGACTCGGACATAGCCGGGACCTTACGGATATCTGGACGCAGGTCCAGCAGTCAGCAGAAATGCACGCCATCACCGCAGTCACGAGCGGAGATGGTGCTGGACAAGAAGGTATCCAGGGTGGCTGTGGAGCTGACCGCCCCGACGGCTGCTGGGCTGGTGCGGATGAGCTCGAGGCTGTAGCGCGGCCCGTCGGTTTCGGGGCCGAGCAAGGTGACCTCGGTGATGTGGTGCTCGAGGCTTGGGTCTGCGACCAGCCGAGCGTTGATGGCGTCGAAGCCGAGCTCACTGGCCATCGCCAGCACGGCCATGGTGTTGACGTTGTTGGGAGCCAGGGAGCACAGCTCGCGGAGCGGACCGCTATAGACCTCGCGCCTCGTTGTTGTGGCCAGTAGGGGCGGGTCCAGCTCGCGCTGGTAGTTGAGGCTGGCCGGGTGCTTGATCATGGCGACGCTCGCGCCACCGAGCTTGCTCTGCGCGGCCATCCGCAGGACCTCCTCGAGGCCGGGCAGGGCTCCCCTCGGGATATACAGCCCGTGACCATTGGTGCGGCCGGCCGCGGCACGCATCTCAGCTTCGGTGTTCCCTCGGGCGAAGGCGGTCGCCGATGCGGTCATGTAGTCGGCTGCGGCCAGGAAGCGGGTGCCGTAGTCCCAGGTGATGCAGGGATGAGCGACCTCGACGATGAGGTCGGCGTTGCGGCTCTCGAAGTCATCCAGGTTGTCCAGGCGCACATCTGCGGGGATCTCGTCTCCGATGTCTTCAGGAACAAGGTTCCAGAGAAAGGCCAGCTCGAAGCGGTGACGCAGCGAGGGCTCGTTCAAGATAGAGCGGGACAGGTGCTGACCGAGCTTCCCGTAACCAACGATTCCGATGCGTCGCACGGGCTTACTCATGTCGTTCCTCTGGCTGAATTGGTCGTCGCTCCCTGGTGTCGGCTTGTCCCGACACGAAGACGCCACGAAAGCTTGAGCCATCGAGCTCGAGCCGGACCTGGATCTGAGAGGGTTGATCTATCGCATCCCCCTGCTCGAAGGAAAGCTCTGTGACCGACTCTTTCTTCACCATGTTGTGGTGGACGAGCAGGCAGGCGGTCGCGGCGGCAGACGTTCCGGTCGCTGAGTCTTCGCTGATTCCGACTACCGGAGCGAAGTTGCGACAGTGGGCGGTGGCGCCGGTGAGGCTCTCCAGGGTGAAACAGTAGATGCCGATAGCACCATGCTCGCGGCTGAGCGCGTCGATGGCCGGAAGATCTGGCTGGATTCTTGAGATGGCGTCGAGGGAGCGGATCGGCGCAAAGATCTTGTGCAGACCGGTCGAGGCGATCTGTACGGGCATCTGTGCGGCGGGGAGCAGATCACTGGGGCTGACCCCAAGGACCCTGGCGATGGGCTCGGCTTCGATGGTGGCGCCGAATTCGGGCAGATTCTGGCTCATAGTCACCTGACCGGAGTCATCGACGTCGATGGATTGGGGGCCGGCCAGGGTCTCCATCGTGTGACGACCGGGTCCGCGCGCGCCGTTCTCTATCAGCAGGTGCCAGGTCGCGATGGTGGCGTGTCCGCAGAGGCGCACTTCGGCGCTGGGAGTGAAGAATCGTACCCGCAGATCGCAGGTCTCTGAAGCTACAACAAAGGCGGTCTCAGACATGCCGAGTTGGGCGGCTATGTCCTGCATCTGTGCTTCATTCAGGGAGTCAGCATCGAGCACGACGCCGGCGGGGTTGCCGCCAAGACCGTTCCGGGTGAACGCGTTGACTGTGTAGGCGTCGACCATCAGCTTCTGGAGCAAACGGGCCAGGGCTCAGCGTCCCTAGAGTCCCTCGCGCTCACGGACAATATCCCAAGCCCACTCGTCGCTCTGGTGACCTGTGGTCTTGCCGATGATTTCCATCTGCGGGCTGAGGAGCACGCGACCCGGCATGGACGAGCCGGGATAGACGTAGTCAGCAGCCTCAAGGATCTGCTGATCATTGTTTGAGGTGACAGGCAGGTTCGGCTCACCGACGTCTTCCCAGTAGTCGAAACCGTCGCCATCTTCAGGCTCTTCACCCACGCTGTTCTGGAACAGGATGACGGCGTAGCCCAAAGGCATGTTGAACTCTTCCTCAAACTCTTGAACTCGGTCTTCGAGGCTGACCGCCTCGCTTCTGCAAGCGCCTCACCAGACGGCCGTAAGAAAGAGGATGTAGTACTTGCCGGTGAAGTCCCACAGTCGTACATCTTCGCCGCACTGGTCGTGCAGATCGACGTCGGCGATGGTGTCGCCGATGTCGTTGCCCGAGGAACTGAGATTGCCCGGGTCGCCATGCGCCCAGCCGCAGGCGTAGCACTGCTCTGCTGCATCAAGGGGATCGCTGACGCAGGCCAGCTCGTCGGAATCGGTGACGCCGTCGCCGTCACTGTCGGCGCTGGCGGGATTGGTGCCCTGCTCCATCTCGGCGCAGTCCTCGATACCATCGCCGTCGCTGTCGAGGGCGGTGTCCAGCGTCCCCATCGAAGCTTCCTGGTCGGCATCCATGCAGTCGCCGTCTTCGTTGGCAGGCGCACAGCCGGTCGCCATCAGCGCGATGCACAGGGAGGTCAGAGAGAGCGAGGGTCGCGACACGCCTTCATTGTTCCACAAGGACATCGCTTACTCCACGCTCGCCTGACGAGAGATCAGTACGGCATCGTGGGAGGGCCAGCCTCGTTCACGTGCCAGCCCTGGCGGATAGCGGCGGTAGATGAGCCAGGCCTCGGCCTCGGCGTCGCCGCAGCCGGCCGGTACCGAGAAGCGGTGCTCGGAGCTGGCCGAGTGGTAGGGAAGCAGTCGGTTGTCGCGTACTACATCGGTGGCGCGGTAGTGCGGGACCATCAACTCACCGCTGGAGTCACTGAGCACCCGGGCGAAGTCAGCACCTGGAGTACCAGCCAGCATGGCAGAAGTACCGCCTTCAGTGGGGGCAACCAGGGCCTCGCCGATCAGCAGGAGATCGCCCTCTTGCAGGGGCAGGGATGCGGACAACTCGAGCTGCGCAGCGCTGATGCTGAGAATGGACACCTCACCGAGTGGCAGCCGCTCGGGAAGCCCCTTCTGCTCAGGCGTAAAGCCGCCGCTGGCGAAGGACTCAAACCCTGAATAGTCGATGAAGCTGCCGGTGTCGCGCAGCGCACGCACTCGTAGGTTGGAGAGGTTCAATGTGGTCTCAGATAGCGCCGCGGGCAGGTCGGGCCAGCTCAGCGTCGTTCCCGATAAGGTCTCCCCGACGGCCATGCGCCGCGATGCGAGGGTGCCACCCACTTCGGTGATGGCCTGACCCTCGACCTGGGGCAGGACCTCGCCGTCGCAGCGTCCCTGGACGACCAGAATCACCGAGCGCATGGGCTCACCGGTGGGCAGCCCATGTCCTGTCTGGTTGTTCGAGACGCTCGCTGTAACGATCAACTGGTCGCCTTCTACGGTGGCCTGCAGGCTCATGGATGCAGCAGTGTCGAGCAGGCGGCTACCATCGGGCAGGGTGTCCGTAGGACCGTAGAAGCCGTGGTCGCGCACCTCACCCTCTTCGCGATAGAAGCCGCTAACCAGGCCAGGATCTAGGCCGAGTAGGTCGATGTCTGCGCCGTTTGCAGCGGCTGATGGAGGCATGTGGCAGGTTTGACACGGGGTCGCCGGGGCCAGGAGTGAGGTGGACCACTCTTGCCAGGTGGTGTGTATGGGCAGGCGATCGTTCGGCCACCGGGTGGTATCCAAGGTGGTCTCGCTGGCGTCCCACTGCGGTGCCTGGCGGTACTCGTGGCAGCCCGAGCACAGCTCGGCGCTGGCGAAGATTGGGCTGATGCTGCCACCCATGAGGGGGTTGAGCACGTCGGCGTAGGGGCCGTACATGACCGGCTTCCAGGGCAGCACAAAGTTCGGCATTGCCTCAAGGGGGCGTCCAAGGACAGTGCGCCCGCCGATGCCTGGCTCAGCATCAGGGTTGATGCTCGCCACTTTGTGGCAGAAGTCGCAACTGACCCCTTCTTCGTAGGCTAGTCCGTCGGCCTCTAGCAGGGAGTGTCCGCCACCGAGAGGGCCGCCGGTAGCGGGAGCGTGGCAGTCGGCGCAGGCGCCCATGTGTTCGGGTTGCTCGCCGATGCCCAGGTCGGGTGAGTCACAAGGCAGTTGCCCCTCATCACCGCACCCGTCACTCGAGTCGGGGAGCAATCCTGAGCCGATGTAGCAGCGCTCTGCTGTACCTGTACCGGGTGCTGTGCCTGTTAACCACCGGCCCCCTGCGCCCTCGCAGCTGCTCTGGTCCGCGAGAGCAGCGGAGGTTCCAGCGAACAGATCGTGTACCTGTTCATCGCGAGCAGAGAGGTAGTGGGCTGAGCCGCCGAACCGCTCAGCGATTGTGGTGTGGCAGTGGGAGCAATATGCGGTGCTCTCTCCCTCCTCGACGCCAGCTGGCAGGAACTCGTAGTCCGGATTGTCCGTCTGGATAGCAGTGAGCTGGAGCAGGATCTCGCCATCGGGAACCTCGTCCACCAGCCAGCCGACATTTCGGTAGCCCTCCGCGGCAGCGATCACCCAGACCTCCTCATCGACAATGCCTTGCAGAGTGATGGTGGCCTGGCCCTGCTCATCGGTGAAGGTGTTGGTCGTGCCGCCTCCCTCGAGCACGCTGGCCCCGGCAAGGGCTAGGCCGTCCGCGGTGACCAGAACCTGTACCTCGAGCGGAAACTCGGGAGGCTCCTTGAAGGGCAGGTCGTCGTCATCATCATCGTCGGAGGGTGGGGCAGCGGTCGTGTCGTCGTCATCAACATCCGATGGAGTGCAGCTTGCGGCGAGCAGTAGGGCGACCAGCAGGACGATGAGGGGAGCTGAGCGCGACGCGGGGGCGCCTCGCTCGGGTGTCGCTGAATATGGGTCGACAGAGTCGATCATGGGCGCAGAGTAGTTCATGTCTGTGCGAAGTCGAGGGGCATGGTTCTGACCAACCTTTCACACAATGGCAACACTACGAGCGCACGTTGGTAACGCCGCCATGCTGAGGTGGTTTCTTGAATGGAGCCTCTACGCGAGTAGAGTCTCGTGAAGGTCGAGGAGGATCTGCCCATGCAAATGAAGTCTCTCTTCCTGGTGTTCTGTCTACTCAGCGCATTCCTATTCACCGGTTGCTACGACACCAACGGTCTGTTTGGTGAGAGAGGCGCAGGAGACAGTTCCGGCCCTGAGTCGAATCCCGGTGATGCCGATGATGATGACACGTCGGCAGCGCTGGGTGATGACGACAGTCAAGAGCAGGTCCCGGTGGATGCTGATGGCGACGGGTCCTTCGAGGATCAGGACTGTGATGACGACAACGAGCTGGTCTTTCCAGGAGCGACCGAGGTCTGCGACGACCTCGACAACGACTGCGATGGGCAGGTTGATGAGGATCTGCTGGCCAGTCTGTATCGGGACTACGACGGCGATGGTTGGGGTACGACGTCTTCGGAGACAATCGTTTGCCTGGGAGAGTCCGGTTGGGTGGACCTGTCGGGCGACTGCAATGATGCACACACCGGCATCAATCCGGGCGCGCTTGAGAGCTGTGATGGTTTAGACAACGACTGCAACGGCACAGCCGATGACGGAGCTGTCTGCCACTGCGATGTTGAGCACTACCCGGACGCGATGCATCCCTATCTGTTCTGCAGGTTGACCGCGACCTGGTACGACGCGGCAGCTGACTGCATCGACTCGGGCTACCGGTTGGTGACCTTTGATAGCCAGGACGAGCTGACCTGGGCGACTGAGACTGCGGTAAGTATTGCCACGGACAATCGTTGGTGGTTGGGATTCACAGATGAGAACTCCGAAGGCACCTGGGAATGGGAAGACGCCTCGACGGTTGGTTTTGAGAATTGGTGCGGCGATGAGCCCAACAACAGTCACGGCAGGGAGTGCGTCGAGACCACTGTAGAGAACTGCGCGATGCTCAACTGGGGCAATGGCGGCTGTTGGAATGACTATCCGTGTGGCTGTGACCAGATGTACTACATCTGTGAGGCGAACTCAGAGCTCCGACCCAGCAACTAGGTAGTAGCGCTCGCGGTCACTCAGTGGGCTTGTTGAGTCCTCTGCGCATCAGCCAGATACCCAGTATCAGCATGGGCCCGCTGACCAGCTGGCTGGTACTCAGCGTTTCACCCAGATACAGGCCGCGTGGGTCGCCGCGGAACAGCTCCCAAAACGAGCGAAAGATCGGGTACATGATCAGGTAGGCGGCGAGCTGTTGGCCCATGAAGGTCTTGCGTGGTCGCACGATGAACCAGAGCACCACGAAGATGATGAAGCAGCTCAGGCTGCTGGCTATCTGGGTGGGGACCAGGGCGATACCGCGCTGGGCGAGGGAGTCTGCGTGCATGAAGGTGATCGCCAGAGACTGGGGCCACTCGAAGCTCATCACCCCCGGCAACCAGTCGGGCAGTGGGTGGGCAGCGGGGCGTCCCCAGCAGCATCCGGCCAGCAGGCAGCCCAGCCGACCAATTCCCTGTCCGAGCGCGATGGACGGCACCATCGTGTCTGCCATGCGTAAGAAGGGGATCTGGTGGTAGCGGCAGTAGCCCAATGAGACCGAGATGCCGCCGATGAGCCCCCCGTAGAAGGCGAAGCCGCCGGTCTGGGCGCTGAGCACACCCCCGCCTGGATTGTCGGCCATGATCACGTGCAGCACCCGTGAACCCAGCATCGAGCACAGCAGAATGAGGATGCTCAGCGTGATGACCCGCTCTGGCACGACCCCCTCGCGTCGTCCGTTCAGCGCCGCCAGACCCGCGCCGAGCAGGAAGGCCACCGCCAGCATGGCGCCGTATGAATAGTAGGGAATGCTTCGCCCGAAGGCATCGATCGTGAACAGGGTGGGGTGCATCGCCTGGCGATTGTAGTCGGGTTTGCCCGGGGAGGAAGGGGGCTGCGTGTATCAACCTGCCATTTGAGATACGCCCGCTGTGAGCGGCAGCTCGCTCTCTTCGGCCATGGAGTAGTAGCAGCCGTCGCCAATGACGATGTGATCGACGACCTCGACGCCCAGCAGCTCGCCGGCGACGACCAAGCGCTCGGTCAGTTCGATGTCGGCTCTGCTGGGCTGGGGGTCCCCCGAGGGGTGGTTGTGGACGAGGACGACGGCGCTGGCCCCCTCGCGGACGGCCGGACCGAAGACTGCGCGCGGGTCGACGAAGACGCTGTTCGCACCGCCACGGCAGACCTCGATCTCAGCCATCTTGCGTAGCCTGCTGTCCAGGAGCAGTACGACGAAGTGTTCCTGGCGTGCCTGACCCAGGCGGGCGCGCACGCTTTCGAAGACGGCGATCGGGTTGTCGCAAGCTGCACCGCGGGGGAGGGGGCGCTCACCCATACGCCGGGCCAACTCGAAGAGGGCGCGCAGAGCCCTGGCCCGGGCCGGCCCAACCCCATGGGCGCGACACAGCTCGCCCTGTCCTCTACGGCAGAGCGCCGCCAGGCCGGCTGGCGCACAGTCAGCGAGCAGGTTGCGAGCCGAGGCGAGAGCTCTGGGGCCCGGCACGGCGCCTCGGCAGAGCAGAAAGGAGAGGAGTTCGTCGTCACCCAGGTTGGCGGGGCCGAGCTGTTCGAGGCGAGAGCTTGGGTCGATGTTCATGGCAGCTACACAGTCCACACTTCGTGCCAGAAGGTCGATCCGAGTAGCGCATCTGAGCAGCGCAGCGATCAGCCTCGTTGCTACCAGGAGTCGAAGTCAACGTGGGCTGTTCGGGACTGTCAGAGCCTGTTCGCAAAACTGTCCAAAACTGTCCATTCCGGAACGCAATCTCTCTGCTATCTTCGCGGCCCTTCCGCCGGAGAGTCGATGTCCAAGACCGTCTTGCTGCAGCGCTGGATGCAGATCAGCTTCTTTCTCTACATCATTGCGGGCACGGCCTTTGCGACCCTGCCTAATGGCGTCTTTGGCGGAATCGATCAGGTGATGCGCATGCTGCCGCTGTTCGCGGACTGGCCGGCGATGCCGACGACTGTGGTCTTCGCCTGGACTGCGCTGGGTATGTCGACGATGACCAGCCTGGTGGCCTGCTGCTGGTTCGTGTGGCGTGATCCCGTCAAGTATCGCGACGTCACCGTCATCGTGCTCGTCAGCAAGCTGACTACGTCGCTGGGTGGGCTCGTGGCGCTGGTAGTCCACGCGAAGTACCCGCTGTACGTGATGTTCTTTGCAGCAGACTTTCCGATCTTCGTGTTTACCGGACTGCTCTGGTGGTGGGCGGTGCAGGAACAGCAGGGAGCAAAGCAATGAGTCGTTCTTTGAACCTACCGGGAACTGATCCGGCTCGTGGCGAGCAACCCTATACCTTCGCTTCGTATCTGCAGGAGCTGGGGGAGGACTTCTGGAGCGATGATCCCGACCTCGGGACTCTTCTGGCCCATCACGGCCTGACTGCCCCCGATGCGCCTGCTCGTCTTGAGGCCTGGGGGCGGTATGCCGCAACAACCGCTGCACGCGGGGCCGACATCACCGATCGTCCTGAGAATCTGCCGCGCCTGGCGCCAAGCGACTATTACGGGCAGCCGCACCCCGTTGGAGTGGAGCTTCCTGCCGAGACTAGCCAGGTGCTCGCCGATTCCCTCGCAGCTGGCCTGGCTTATGAGCCTGACGTGATGCTGCGCTATGCGCTGGTCTATCTCAGCTCGCAGGTTGGCGATGCCGGGGTGCTGTGTCCCCTGGCCTGCACCGATGGCCTTGTGCGTGCATTGGCCGAGCTGGGCGCTGGTGATGCCGGGACTGCAGCCCTGGATCACATTTTGACCCAGAGCAGCGACGCGCCCGTGCACGGCGCGCAGTTCGTCACCGAGGTTCAGGGTGGCTCGGATGCGGGCACCAATCGGGTGCGCGCGGTTCCTCAGGGCGACGGCAGCTACCGACTCTACGGCCAGAAGTGGTTCTGTTCGAATATTCCCGCGCAGTACTGGGCGGTGACGGCGCGTCCCGAGGATGCGCCCGAAGGTAGCCGCGGTGTGGCGCTGTTCATGGTCCCCCGTGAGCTTCCCCGCGGTGTGGCCAATGGCTTTCGTGTTGACCGCATTAAGGACAAGCTGGGTACCCGCTCACTGCCGACTGTAGAGATGACGCTGGATGGTGCCGTCGCGTATCCGTTGGGTGAGGAGCGCTCTGGCCTGTCGAACGTAGTACGCATCGTGCTGACCGCCTCGCGCTTCTGGTGCGCCACTGCGTCTGTGGCCTTCATTCGTGGTGCCGAGCGCATCGCGAGCGCTTACGCAGGATTCCGTGAGGCCTTTGGCAGCCCCATAGCGCAGTACCCACTGGTCGCGCAGACTCTCGCTGATCTGCAGTGGGATCGGCGCCGCTTGTTGGCTGCTGCCTTCGAGGTGCTCTCGATCTGGGAGCGGGTCGTCGGAGCCGAACGCAGCGGAACCACCCCTGATGCGAGCGATGCCCTGCGTACCCGCCTGCTGGTGATGATGGCCAAGATGGTGAGCACCACTCGAGCCACCACGCGGGTGCACGATGCGATGATGGTCCTGGGTGGCAACGGCATTGAGGAGCGCTTCTCGCCGCTGCCGAGGCTGTTGCGTGATGCCGTCATTCTCGAGACCTGGGAAGGTCCTCACGGACTGCTCTGTGCACGGTTGATGCTCGACATACACAAGTTTGGTGGCAGTGAAGACCCGCGGGCGCTGGTGTCGATGTTGCTGGGCGAAGGTGCGCGTGATGAAGAACTGGATGAGTTGAGCGGTTGGCTCGAGCGGGTTATGGGTACTGATGATGAGGTCGCGCGTACGGTGGACTTCGCTGCGTGGTGTGAGTCCTGCTACGACACCTTTGGCGAGATCTGCTGGAGGCGTGCGCAGGCCTGAGCGCTTGCTGCCAGTACGTTGAATGTTCGCGCGCTCGTCCTCGTTCTATGAGCTGCTCGATGTCGAGCCCGACGCCGATCGCACGACGGTGATGGCGGCCTGGATGGACAAGCGCCGCGCCGCGGTGGCGATGACTACCATGGTCGGAAGTGAAGAGGTCGAGGCGGTTTGCTCTCGACTTGATGAGGCGTTTCGCACCTTGACGCATCCGCTGCGCGGCAAGCGCTATGAGCGCTATCACCGCTTCAGCAGGGACGAGTCCCGGGCGCCTGCGAGGAGTGCTTCTGCGCCCGGGGAGCCCGATGAGCTACCGAGCATTCTGGCCGTGTCGAAGCCTGCGCAGCAGCGCCCCGCGCCAGCGCCAGCCCCCTCGCCCAGTGGTTGGGTTCAGATGTCGCTGCCTCTGCTCAGCGCGGTCGAGGAAGGGGACGTTCAGCCCTCGTTCTGTGCCGATCCTTCTGTGTGCGCATCCGATGAACTCCAGCTCAGCGCTGACTCCGCCGCGGCATTCCGTAAGAGCGAGCCTTTGGTTACGGTCGAGTTGTTGGACACCCTCGAGTTGCTCGAAGAAGCGCTCACCAGCGAGCCGGGCATCCCGAAGATGACCTTTCGGATCCTCTGAAGCCCTCTCCGCCTTGTTAAGCTCTCCGGGTACCGTCTGAGGAACGATCCATCGTGCGCTACCCGCAGTCCTTTGATCACGTCATTGAGAACGGCCTCTTTTTTGGTGGGCGGGGCGGCGATCCGGTGCTGCGGCACGACGTGCTGATCGGCTTCTCGGATGCCGGTGCGCACTTGCGCAACATGGCTCACTACAACTTCCCGCTGCGGCTTCTCAAGCTCGTCCGTGACGCTGAACTTCGCGGCGAGCCCTTCATGACGATGGGGCAGGCGGTCTACCGGGTTACGGCTGAGATCGCGGAGTGGTTTCAACTCGATGTCGGTGTTCTCGAGGTGGGCAAGCGGGCGGATGTTGTCGTGGTCAATCCTGAGCACCTCGACTCCACCCTGGACGATGCTCATGAGGCTCCGATGGAGGATTTCGGTGGTCTCAAGCGCCTTGTGCGCCGCAACGACGCGACAGTCGATGCCGTCTATGTCGGGGGCCGACTGGCGGTTCGTAATGGACTACCGGTTCCGGAACTCGGGGTTGAGCGGGGCTTTGGTCAACTGCTCAGGGCGGGACAGGCAAGCTAGGTCTCGGGTGTCTCGCAGCGAGTTTCGGATCAAGACTCTCCTTGAGGCGGGGAAACCAGAGGCTGAGCGAATACCGACCGCGCATCCTCGCTGGTCTGCGCGTTACCGCCCAGAGCAGCCACTTGTCCGCCCGTCGAGGAGAGCCTGCATCCTCTCGAGCAAGGCGCGCAGCGACTGCATGAGCGCGCTGATATTGAACACCGGAGAGTTGGTGACCCAGTCGAGCTCTGGTTGATTGAGCGCGGCGATGTTCTCGAGGCGATCACTCGGACGTAGGATCTCGAGGCCCGGGTTCAGCTCCGGGCGGCTTTGATCGTTGTGTGCGTTGCAATCACCAAGAGACATCGCGCCGGGAACAGGAGCCTGATAGCGCAAGGGTCCGTACTTTGCTCTGGGCTGCTGCTCAGTTGAGTTTTCTGATTGAGGACCAGCGGGAGTTGGACTCTGAGGCGACAGCGGTCTGTGAGCAATGCGGACGCCGTGCTTGATGCCATCGCCCATCTGCGCCAACGGATTCTCCCGTTGCTCCGGTCCTGGCTCGAATCCCTCAGCTGAAGCATCCGAGGCAAGTGCCGTAGATCCGCCTGGCCAAAGGCCAGCACTCAAGAACAAGATGGCGGTCATGAGCAGACCAGATCGGCAGGGGATACAAGGATTCATGGTTGAGTGACCTCCGAGGATTCTAGCCAACACAGTAGACCTGTCCTAAGTAGTCATTATTCCCACCATCGACACAATGGGAAACCCGAATATGACCCAGGGGCGCAAACAGTCTCAAGAGGGTTTCAGCTGGTTCCAGCCCTCAGGGAGCCGTCGCCGGGGGATTCCATGAACCGCGGGAGGTCGTGAAGGTCGGACTGCGCTACCCTGCGCCCACCTAAGGAGCCCTCATGATCCACAGCGTTGCAGTTATCGGAGCAGGAAACGGCGGTAAGGCCGCGGCGGCGGACCTGGCGCTCCAGGGCGTGCAGGTGCGGCTGTTTGAGTTCCCCGAGTACCGCTCCAACGTCGACGAATTGGCGAAGACGCGGCGGCTCACGTGCACCGGCGCCCTTGAAGGCGAGGCCGAGCTGGTGCTTGTGACCACCGACCTCGCCGCCGCGGTCGATGGTGCCGACGTCTTGATGGTGTGCACCCAGGCCCTCGCACACGACCGGATCGCC
>CAZEIY010000050.1:0-16809 GCA_964512375.1 uncultured Rickettsiales bacterium
CGCGCGACCTTGCGGCTGGAGATGAAGTACTGCCTGTTCGGATATGACATCACCACCGAGACGACGCCGCTCGAGGCTCGTCTGGGTTGGATCACCAAGCTGGATAAGGGTGGTTTTATTGGACGCGATCAACTCGCAGCCCAGAAAGAAGCGGGCATTGCGCGCCGACTGGTCGGCTTCAAGTTGTGTGCCCGAGGTGTCCCCAGGCACGGCTATCCCGTCTACGTCGGTGGCCAGATATTTGGAGCGGTGACTTCGGGCGCGATGAGCCCGTCTCTTGGCACAGGGATCGGGCTGTGCTACCTCCCTTCTGGAAGTACGACCGTAGGCACCACGTTCGAAGTGGAGATCCGGGGTCGTAGAGTCGCTGCAGAGGTCGTGAAGACGCCGTTTTACAAGAAGGAACTGTGAGCGTTTCGCTCATTGACTCGAGAGGTTTTCATGTCTGAGATTCCAGAGAGCCTGCTTTATTCCCACGATCATGAGTGGGTCAGCATTGAGGATGGCGTCGCTACCATCGGTATCTCGCATCACGCACAGGACCAGCTGGGTGATGTCGTCTACCTGGGTGATTTTCCCGACATTGGTAGCAAGCTTGAAAAGGGCGATGCCATGGGAGTGATCGAGTCTGTAAAGGCGACCTCCGATATTTACGCGCCGCTCAGTGGAAAGTTGCTTGAGTTCAATATGGACCTCGTCGAGGCGCCCGAGCTGGTGAACAGCGACCCCTACAACGAGGGTTGGATCGCGCGCTTGAAGATGAGTGATAAGTCTGAGGTCGAGGATCTCCTGGACGCCGATAAGTACGAAGACCTCGTCGACTAGCCGAGGGGCTCCTTCTTGCCAGCATGATTGCTAGCGGTCCGACGCGTTGTCGTGCGCCGGGCTGTGAGCGCAAAGAACGTCAAGAAGACAGCGCTGCCGGCCGCACCGAACAGGAAGCTCAGGGCGATTGGTTGCCAGCTGGGGCTCGACGGAGCAATCAGGATGGCCACGCACAAGCCTGCCGATACCACGGGAAAGATGCTGAGCACGCTCCACTGAGTGGTGCTCGGCCGACGCTCACCGTGCAGTTGCATGAGGGCCTGGCGTTGCAGCAGTGCGCCCATGATCAGGCCGAACAGAAGTCCGACGAGGGGCAGTAGGCGCGCGAGGAAGCCCAGCGTCTCGAATAGGGAGTCTGAGGGCTCGCTGGAATCCAGCCGCAGTTGCGTTGTTCCTGTACCTCCTTGCGGAGCAGCAGAGGCCACCTCCTGGCCGCCCACTGTCCCCTTGGCTTGTTGTTCGGGGGTCAGCTTGTCCAACTCAGTGACGTATTTGGAGAGTACACCGGTGCGCTCTGGAGCTTGGTCCGTTCCGAAGAGTTGACCGAGAGCCAGGAGTGCTACGAGACCGAACACCACCAGGCCCAAGATAAGCAGTGCCTTCTGGGCCTGACCCGAGTCAAGGTTGGTCTCACCTGAGTCGTGCTGGGCTGCTGGTTGCCTCACGCCGTCGAGGAATTCTACGACGGCTGCCCGCGGAGAGATGCCGGCATCCACCAGAACGGTGTCACATTGGGCTCTCTTCAGGAGACTCTGGATGGTGGAGATTCCGCTCTTGGAATTGGACTCGGCCACCGTGACCGCCTCGTTCAGGACTTCGACGGCGATGAGCCTGCGGAGCGCAGCCTCATTGACCTGGCCGCTGATGGTGTCCAGCGCGGCTTCGAGGTCCTGGGACGTCATCGCGGGCTTCTCGAAGAGAACGAGCTGGTAGCGATACCGGTTTCGAAGGCCCATACCTTCAGTATCGCAGGAAGGATCGCTTCGGCGAGTTCGCCTGTTCTGAGTTGGCGGTTCGTTGGCCTACTCGTAGGCTTCCATCGGCGGACAACTGCAGCTGAGATTGCGGTCCCCCCAGGTGTCGTCAACGCGGCCGACTGGCGGCCAGAACTTGTAGTCGCGCAGCCAGGGTGCCGGATAGGCGGCCTGTTCACGGGAGTATTCGTAGGTCCACTTATCGGCGCAGACCACCTGGGCCGTGTGGGGAGCGTTCTTTAGTGGATTGTTGCTGCGGTCGAAGCGCCCATCCTCGATAGCGCGGATTTCAGCGCGAATCGCGATCAGCGAATCGCAGAAACGATCCAGCTCGGCTCGTTTTTCGCTCTCTGTTGGTTCGATCATCAACGTTCCCGGCACGGGCCAGGACATCGTTGGAGCATGGAATCCAAAGTCCATGAGTCGCTTTGCGACGTCGTTGGGGCCAATATCGGCAGAGTCCTTGAATGGACGAAGGTCGACCACGAACTCGTGAGCGACACGGCCATTCTCTCCGGTGTAGAGGATGGGATAGTGCTCCCGTAGCCGATCCGCCATGTAGTTCGCACTGAGGATAGCCACCTGGCTGGCCCGCTGGAGTCCTGCTGAGCCCATGAGCGCGATGTAGACCCAGCTGATGGGAAGAATGGACGGGCTTCCATAAGGAGCCGCTGAGACGGGTCCCATAGCCTCTGCGCCGCCGAGCTCGTCGTCGAGGGGGTGACCTGGCAGGAAGGGGGCGAGGTGCTTGGCCACGCAGATGGGTCCCATGCCCGGTCCGCCGCCGCCGTGGGGAATGCAGAAGGTCTTGTGCAGATTGAGATGACAGACATCGCCGCCGAAGTCCCCGGGACGGCATAGCCCGACCTGGGCGTTCATGTTTGCGCCATCTAGGTACACCTGTGCGCCGTGCTCATGGACGATTCCGCACGCCTCGACCACGCCGGACTCGAAGACGCCATGGGTCGATGGATAGGTGATCATCAACGCGCCGAGTTGCTCGCTGTGTTCGGCTGCTCGAGCCCGCAGATCATCGAGATCGATGTTTCCGTGGCTGTCGCAACCTACCGGAACTACCCGAAACCCAGCCATGACCGCGCTGGCGGGATTGGTTCCATGCGCCGAGGTCGGTACAAGGCAGATGGTCCGATCCTCGCCACGAGAACGGTGGTAGGCGCGGATAGTCAGGAGCCCGGCGTATTCCCCCTGGGAGCCAGCATTTGGCTGCAGGGAGCAGGCTGAGAAACCCGTGATGTTAGTGAGCCAGCGCTCAAGCTGCTCGAAGAGTTGGTGGTAGCCGCGTACCTGCTCTCGGGGCGCGAAGGGGTGGATAGAGGCGAACTCGCTCCAGGTGATGGGTAGCATCTCGGATGTGCCGTTGAGCTTCATCGTGCAGGAGCCGAGCGGGATCATTGAGGTAGCGAGGCTCAGATCGCGTGACTGCAGCCTGTGCAGGTAGCGCAACATCTCGGTTTCGCTGTGGTAGCGGTTGAAGAGAGGGTGCTCCAGGAAAGGACTGGTGCGCGCGAAGCTGGAGTCAACGGAGAGGGGCGTGCTCTCTTCGAGATCGGCCACCGTGAAGCTGAGGGCTTCACCACCCGAGAAGATCGACAGGAGGGTCTGGACCTCGTCGCGGTCCGTCTTCTCATCGAGAGACAGACCGACGGTTCCATCGGGGTAGGCTCTCAGATTGATGCCTTGTGCTGCAGCAGCAGCGAGCAGCGTGGCGCCGTCGCGGGGACCATCGTGGACGTGCAGCGTGTCGAAGACTGGCTTGTCGCCCAGACGATATCCGAGCCGCTGCAGGCCGGCAGCCAGCAGGCTGGTGAAGCCTGCGATGCGCTGAGCGATGCGCTTGAGTCCTTCCGGTCCGTGATAGACGCAGTACATTCCAGACAAGATGGCGAGCAGCACCTGTGCTGTGCAGATGTTGCTGGTCGCTCGGTCTCTACGGATGTGCTGTTCACGCGTCTGTAGGGAGAGGCGGTAGCCTTTGTTGCCCTGGGCATCGCGAGACACGCCGATGAGTCGCCCGGGCATCTTGCGGGTGTGCTTGTCGTGGGTTGCCATGAAGCCGGCATGTGGGCCGCCAAAGCCCATGGGCAGTCCCAGGTGCTGGCTGCTGCCGACGGCAATGTCGGCGCCAAATTCGCCGGGTGGGCGTAACAGGGTCAGGGCGAGCAGATCTGTGGCCACAACCAGGAGCGCACCCAGACCATGGATGCGATCGGCTAGCGCTGCGTAGTCCTCGATGCCGCCGTCCGTAGCGGGGTAGGACACCAGCACGCCGGCGAGGTCCAGATCCTCCAGATGGGCGCTGCCGAGATCACCCACCTCTACGGTGATTCCCAAGGGCAGGGCGCGGGTTCGCAACACTTCGATGGTCTGCGGATGGCATTGGTCCGATACGAAGAAGGTCATCCTCTTGCCACGCGCTACCGACACGCACATGGTCATCGCTTCGGCAGCGGCGGTTGCTTCGTCGAGCATGGATGCGTTGGCGAGGCTGAGTCCGGTCAGGTCAGCGACCATGGTCTGGAAGAGGATCAAGGCCTCGAGCCGGCCCTGGGCGATCTCGGCTTGATAGGGCGTGTACTGGGTGTACCAGCCGGTGTTCTCAAGGATGTTCCGCTGAATCACCGGAGGAGTGATGGATTCGTAGTAACCCATTCCGATGAGGGAGCGCTGCACCTGGTTACCAGAGGCCATCTCGCGAAGTTCAACGAGCAGCTCGTGCTCGCCGCGCGCAGGGCCGATCTGCAGGGCGCCGTCCATGCGGATTGCCCTCGGGATGGTATCGGACACCAACTCGTCGAGGCTCTGGTAGCCCAGCGCTTCGAGCATGTCCGCCACTTCGTGCTCGCTGGGGCCGATGTGACGATGGAGAAAAGTGTCTGAGGGGTCGAGCGGGGACGTCTTGTTCATCGTCTTGAAGCTCTCGTGGGTAGATGGATCATGTCCACTGTTTTCGAGATCGTGGTTTAGCACAGCAGCCTCAACGCGGCAGGGTCTGCAGACCGGGGAATTCGACCCCTTGCCTGGGATCAATGCCGGACATCTCGGCGCGAGCACCACCAAGCATGATTGTGAATCCAAAACGACGGATAGGAATGTAGCCCGTTCCGGGATCCGCGGCTCCCTCTGGAGGCTCTGGGAAGGGGGCAGCGAGCCGGAATGCTTCCTTTACAGCATTGTCCCATTCGGGGACACCACACGACTTGTCGATTTCGATGGTCAATAGTCGGCCGTCCTTGGCGATGGCTCCACTCAGCACCATCTGGTAGCGCGGTGAGCGCAGTGGACGGCTGGGACGCGCATTGGCGATGGTCTGGTCGGCGTAGAAGGACACCAGCTGTTTGACTCGATTCCAGAACGACGCATAGAGGAACTCGTGCGCGTTGAGCGCTGTTCGGTCTGCGGAGGCGACCTCGGGAAGGTGGTCGTTGCTGGGTGATCCGGCAAGCATTGAGCTGCCGTGGCTCGCCTCTGTCGGGCGGTCGAGGCCTTCTTTGTTGCTGAAGTCGAACGGGCTTTGGCGGTCTGGAAACAGTGAAAAACGCCCTGGCTGGTAGACCTCTCTTCCGGCGGTTGCGCCACTCGAGGGCTGTGTCGTTGTCGGACCAGGTAGCTGCTCGCGGAGTTCGAATACATCCTCGGGGCTGTAGGTGGGCGCCGTGATCTTGCGGTCGACGCGGTAGCGCCTGTCGACCGTCTCCTGGGGGACTGTGCTGTCGTACTCGGCCAGATAGTCGGCCCGTTCAGGTCGGCGCTGATCCTCGGGGGGAGCAATCTCTACGATCTGTCCGCTGGGCTCGTCGGGTTCCAGCTCGGGCTCAGCCTCTTCCTGCGGCTCTTGCGGAATGCTTAGGAGGTGTACGGCCAATGGCTCGGGCGGTGGCACCTCCTCGTTCCACCAGGTGGACTCGAGGAACCACCAGGCGAGCGGTACATGAAGCAACAGCGATGCCATGACCGCGAGGGCGGCTACTTTGGCGGGCACGCGACGCTGAGAGGGGCGCTCCATGGTCTTCGCAGGATAGATCCTGGAGCGGGTGGGCGACAGGTCTAGTCGTCTGCACCAGCTATCACCTTCAGCCCCCGGTCTCGCCGGATCGACCGAGTGAGTGAGGTCTTGAGGGGATCCAGGCTCAGCTTTCGCGCCTTGATTTGGGGCTTCCACTGAACGACCACTTCCCGTTGGTGAACCGTGACCAGTCGCCCCTCCTTCTTCTTGAGACCAGCCTCGGCTTGGACCCAGATGTCCACGGGGACGACTTCCTTGCCGACCTGGTGGATGAGGAGATCGATGCGGCCGCTCTCTTTATCGATGCTGTAGTTGAACTCGAGCTCAGCGAGGGGCGCGGTGTTCACTGCCCGATTCACTATGGGAAGCAACTCTGGTGTGCCACCGGCTCCAAGTGTGTCGACGAAAGTAGCCGTGTCAATTCCTGGCCCTGCCGAGCGATTGATCATCGTCCTAGCCGAGTTGAGAAAGACTTTTGCGCTGAGTCGTTCGACCAGGGAGTTAACGATGAGTGGGCCGCGTCCCCAGATCTGAAAGGGAAAGAAGCGACCCAGTCGCTCTCCCGTGGAGAGAGGGGGGCTGGATCCGCTCGCATCGACCATCAGATCATGCATGGTGTCCAGTCGCTCCTTTAGGGCCCCTCGCCCTACGGAAGCCTGCATGAACACCAGTCCTGTCCAGATCGCCATAGCCTCGCCGATCCAGGCGTCCCGATAGCTGGCTGGTGGGACCATGTGCCCCCACCACTGCCTCGCCAGATCGACCACCCGTAGGTATTTGCCCGACTCAGAGGCCTCCAGAAGCACTCGGTCGATGGCGCGGGCCTCCTCGAGATCGACCGCGGGAGCAGTGGTTCGTGATGTGGAGAGCAACATTCCAGACGGGCCGGTGGTGACGCCTTGCCAGGCGTGCAGGTTGCCAGGCGGCACGCAAGACCACGAGCCGTCCGAGCCGGTCTCGCCGCCGCCCCAGTTCCTCGGCGGGTACGGAACGGATTCGACGATGTGCAAGGTGGAGTACGGGTAGGGGCCCCACACGGATGCGACGAAGTCGAGGATCTTTCGTGAGCCATCCGCCGTTCCTCGGATGCTCTTCTGGTCGGTTGCGGGATACCAGGTGATCACCTTGGGGTTGATTCCACCTTCGGACTCCTTGCTGCGAAGAAAGTCGCCGACGACGAGCGTCAGGTTCAGAACTCCACCCGGCTCTTCGTAGACGTAGTGCCAGCCGTCCTTGTCTTCGCGGGTCTCGGTGGGAGCTCCCGGAGCGACGCCTCGCATGAATCGGGGCAGGTGAATGGAGACCCTTGAGGCGGATCTGTCGGGTCTTGGGTTGCGGGGGTACCAGGCCCAGGGGCCGATCTCTGAGAAGAAGGTATCCGCTTTCTTGCCTGGGATTCCCTGGGTCATAGCCCCGCCGTAATCGATGTAGATGCGCTCGGCCTGACCTGCTTCGAGTCCGCTCTGCAGGGGTATCCACAGCTTGCTACCGCGGTGGATTGCGGCCAGCGATCGACCCGCAGAGTCCACCACGCGTGCGAGCTTGAGCTTGGGTCGGTAGCTCTGCGCCGTGCACAGAGGGCGCTGTGACTCGAGCTCCAGGGTGAGAGCTTTCAGCGGGCGATCCCGACGTAGGGCGACGAGATCGATTTCCGATTTCACATCGGCGTCGATGAGATTTCGATCATTCCGGTGGCGAGTTGGGAAGGTGATGTCAATGGTGGTTGATGTGACATCAAAGGCAGTGGTGGTCTCGGGCGAGTTGCCGAAGCTAGAGAGGATCTTCAGCTCGGGGGGAACCTGGGCGCCGCGCCTGGTCACCTGATACAGCGCCGTGGTCTCGTCCTCGAGCAGTGCGCCGCGCGGATTGTGAAGGTAGGAGAGCCATCCGCCGGGGTTGGTGCCGGCGAGTCGGAACTCCGCCAACAGGTGACCACCCACGTGGCCTCCGCCATAGAGGTCCATGAGCTGGTCCACGATGAGTCCTGGCTGCCAGCGGGTCCACTCAGGAGTGGCGAGGAGTTCGCTGCGCGCGTTGTACATGCGGAAGCTCGACGGTGTGCCAGCCACAGCTTCGATGGAGCGTTCGCCCTGTAGGTCCGCCAGAGTTGTATCGCTGAAGCGTAGATAGCCTCCTGTGAACTCCTGCTCCCAGGGGGCGAAGTTGGTGGCGGCCTGCCAGGCCGCAGTCTCAACGCCCTCCGGGATGCTGAGCTTGAGACGTCCCCTACCCTCGAAGACCAGGCCGGCGATTCGGCCGTCGTCGCGTACGATCGGGTGGAAGCGACCCTCAGTGAATTCAGCTTCCAGACCCGATCGGTTGAGCGTCTGGCCATCTGCAGCAATGGACTGCTTGTTGTTCAGGCTCAGAGTCGACAGCTTCGCGGCTGTAGCGACGACGTCTACGGGAGCGTAGCCGGCGTTTGCTGTGTGGATGCCACAGACGCCCATCAAGGTGACGATGACTGCGGAGAATAGGGCCTGAAGATGGACGCGCTTCACAGCAACTCCTTGGCGGGGGACGCAGGGTAGCAGGCCGCCTCGGACTGCGGCTTGTTGTATAGTTGCAACCATCAAGTGATTCCGTTTGGAACCGGCGATCACTCCACCCATTTTGATGGTTGTCCGCTTTGGCACGTAAGGACCAATTAGGCCTCTTCGACCCTGCCGACAAGGCTCGCGCGCCCGAGACCGAAGGAACTTCTGCGTCTTCTGATCCTGAAGGCGATCCGACAGCATCTCGTCGTGCAACCAGGAAAACTCCTACTGAGCCACCTCCGGAAATGGCCGCGGCTCTGTCAGATGAAGGGGGAGGCGCCGACTTCAGCAGTGAGTCTATTCGTCGCCGCTTCGCTCCTCGGCCCGAGCCAGCGGAGGGGCACCTCTTTCCTGGCGCGGCTGCTCGGCGCCGTGCAGACATGCCGTTCTCGCGTCGCATGTCCGACCTGATCAGACGGCTTCAGTTGTTGGAGCGTGAGGCCAAGGCCGATGTTGGGGTTACTCTTCCCCAGGCACACGCCATTCACTCACTGATGGACGCAGGATCGTTGCGGATGCAGGAACTAGCCGCTGATCTGGGTCTCGCGCAGTCCACTGTGACCCGTCTGGTTACGCCGCTCAAGCGAATGGGGCTGCTCGATCGGCGGCCGGACAGTAGCGATGGTCGCGCGACCCGTGCCTTCCTTACAGAGCAGGGCATGGTGCTGGTCGATGCGCTGCTGAGGGTAGATCTCGAACTCTACGACGGTCTCCTCGGACGCCTCCCCGAGAACCGACGTGCTGAGGTGGTGGCGGCTATCGCGTTGATCCATGAGGCGGTTCTCGAAATCACCTCGGAGTAAGTGATGTCGTCGGTCAATAGCTTCAAGAAGCTGTGGACGGAGCAGCCACTCCTTGCTGGCTGCGGCTGCGCGTTGGTGCTTACGGTGCTCATGTGTGGTGTCGGTGGATTGCTCCTGGGTCTTGGATGGCAGGTAGCGGGTAGTAAGATCAGTGAGCTCTCGGGTGTCGACAGCATCTTGGAGACCTCGAAGTCGCTGGCTGAGCGTGGCCTGTCTTTCAGCATCAGCAACACCACAGAGTCGGGTACTGAGTACACACTGGTTCCGATTCAGCCTCGAGAGGTCACCTGTGAAGAGCTCAAGGCCGCGCTGGGCCCGCACCTGATTGGAGACCTCGCGAGGATTGTGATCCTCTCTGAGTCCACTGCGCTCGGTCCCGATGGTGCTCAGATCAGCGCAGTGCCAGTTCGGTGCACCTGGGATGCGGAGGCCGCAGCGCTCCCCTCGACCGTTCCCAGCGAGCCAACTCGTGAAGACGGCGAGTTGCCCGCCGCCGCTCCGTGACGGGCTGTTAAGCTGCGTCGCCGCGGCCCCAGCCATTCCGAAATCGGCCATCTAGGAGAGTCATGAGTCCAAACCGATCCTTTCTCATCTTTGCGGGCATCTCTCTTCTCATCGCTGCCCCACTCCAGGCTGCGAAGAAGGAGCCTAAGCCCTTGAAGTTCCTCTCGGCCCTGGTCGAGGAGGTAGCGGCTCGTGGCGAGATCAGCAAGGAGGCGCACAGGGCCCTGAGCTACGCGGACCGTTGCCTCAGAGACGACAGCACCTGGGAGCGCGGGATGAAGAACCGGGTTCCGGTCAACCAGACCTATGAGTTGCTTGGCGGGGCCGTCATGTGTTGGCAGAGCGCAGAGAAGAAGTTCGCCAAGGTTGGGGAGTCGCTCTCGGTACCCGCTAAGTGGGTGAGTGCCCGCGCTCGCTATATAGAGGCCTTTCGTGGCTATCTGTGGGGAATTGACGCGAAGATGAGTGGAGAACGCTCTCAGGCCTGCCGAAGGTTACGTGAGGCCACTCGCCAGGCTGGTCTTGCCAATACTGCCAGCGTCGGGCTTGCCGATGCGTTCACCGCAGACTCGGCCAAGGCACTGGCGCTTGCCGCCGAGAAGCTCAGCGGCGAGATGGGTGTCATCGTTGCCACGGAATTCAAGAACCAGAAGTGTGAATGAGGCTCTCTCGACACACGCATTGCTTGCTGGTCATCCTTGCATCCCTGCTGTTCAGTTGTGTCGGGAGGCATGGTGGGCTGCCTAATCCGGTACCGCAATCTGTCGAGGTGCTGCTGCCTACCGTGGCTAGGTCCTTCTCGCAACTGAGCGCTGACTCCTATCCGGACCTGCGCAATCCGCCGAGACACGGTGTCACGGTTCGGAGCCTTCGTGCGCACCATGACGCCCACCTGTTTACCGAGCATCGCGCTCGCTGGGGACGGGACAAGCAGTTCACGGTTCTCGAGTTCACAGATAACGATCGTCCAACTCGTTCGATTGGTGCGACGTCAGCTTGGTTTCTCGGTCCAGACCCTGGCGATGGTGCTCCCGAGGTGGTTGGTGCAGTGCTTTTCCGCGATTTCGAGGATGCGCCTGAGGCTGCTGACCCCTATCAATTGCTCGGCCTGATGGCTGAGCGCTTCCCCTCCCCATGGCTCTTGTGTCGCCCTTCTTCTCCGTTTTCTTCCGACCTCCTCATGGCCTACGACAGCGCCCGAGGCCTTAAGCTCGCACTGTTCAAGCAGAGCGACGGTGCGCACCTGTGGTCGGTGGATCATGTTGAATTCGTCTCGACCCTGCTGTCTATGGAAGAGTGGTGGAGCGAGAAGGGGTACGAGTCCTGTCCGGTAGAGGATAGGGTCCTGTAATGGCGTCGAAGGAAGCTGTGACGATGAGACTCTCTCTGGTGACTTTTCTGCTGGTGGCGCTGCTGTCCCCGACGGTGGTGCAGGCCGATGCCTTTGATCACAGCTACTCCAGCTATGACGCGATGCTGAGGGCGCACGTCGATGAGAAGGGCCTGGTCGACTATGCAGCGTTGGCTAAGGACCAGCGGCTCTCCAGGTTTATCTCATCTGTCGCAGGGGTCTCTGCCGAGAGTCTGGCTGAGTGGAGCCGCGATCAGCAGATTGCCTTTCTGATCAATACCTACAACGCGTTGACCTTGAAGACCGTCGTTGAGGCGCCTGGAATCACCTCGATCCGAGAGATCAAGCCTGACCCTTGGGAGACGGCGCGCTGGCAGGTCGGCGGCCGCACCGTCTCATTGAACTTTCTCGAGCACACTCGGTTGCGAGGGCAGTTCAGAGAAGAGCGGGTTCATTTTGTGCTGGTGTGTGGTGCGCGGGGCTGTCCGCTGCTGCCTCGGCGCGCATTGCGGCCTGAGAGTCTCTCTGAGCAGCTCGATTCGCACGCCCGGGCCTTTGTTCGTGATGCTCGGCGCAATCGCATTGATCAGGTCGGCCGGAAACTGTACTTGAGTAGAATCTTCCAGTGGTACGTCGACGACTTCAGCGTCTCTACTCAGGATCTCCCTGCTGGACTTGCTGCCCTACCAGGCAAGCAGGGGGATGTGGCTCGCTACATCTACCCGCTGCTCGCCGAGGGTGACCAGCGGTTCCTCGAGAATGGTAAGTTCGAGATTGTCTACTCAGAGTACGACTGGAGCCTGAACGCTAGATAGTGAAGCAGGGCCGGAGTTGGGTAGGCAAGGCTGGAGAGAGAGTAGGAAGTGGCCCGAAACGTTCCGATTCACTACAGCGACTTGTTCGCCTTTCTCGAAGACTACCGGACGGCGATCCGCGTGAGTCAGTACACCATCCCAACGCCTGAGCCGGTGGAACGTGGGGATGATGTCGAGCTTCAGTTCACCGTGCCGCTCCTCGATGGTGCTGTGTCGCTCTTCGGCAAGGTCATCGCGCCCATGGGGCCACACGCGGGCGTACAACTGGATCTCACTGAGGGGCAGGGCCCAGCTAAGCTTGAGGGTTTTTATCAGTTCATCGGCCAACTGGTGGAGTCCATGCTCAGTTCGGGACGTTTTCAGGTCACCGGGCAGTGGGCCGAGGGAGTTACTCCCATGGTGGCTGCGCCCGGCGCCAGCGCCGGGGCCGTTGGAGCGGCGGCCGGAGGTGTCCCGGAGTCGGGCACCCTCGGGGAGCCTTCGCGAAGTGGCGATATCGGCCTCGACTCACTGACTTCTCTGCTCATGGACCTCTATCTGGAGAAGGCCAGCGGACTCCTCGAAGTCAGCAGTGAACAGGGGCGCCGGGTCGGTTTCCTGCACAAGGGTGGTTTCGTGCAGTGGCTCAGCGATCCGATCGTGGAGGATGAGTGTCTTGGCGTGCTCCTGACTCAGGCCAAGAAGCTCAGCCCCGCTCAGCTTCGCGAGAGTCTCGAGATGATGAGTGAGACGGGCAACCTGCAGGGCGAGTGTTTTATTGAACTGGGCTTTCTTACCTTCCCGCAGGTGGTTATGTCCTTGATGACACAGGTAGAGATCATTTCTCGGAATGTCTTCGGCATTGGCGAGGGGACGTACAAGTTCTACGCGAGAGAGCGGCTCAGTCGTAGCTTTCCCAACCCGCCGATGAAGTCGCCGGGTTTCCTCTTCTCGTACTTCAAGCGCACCTACTCTTCGATGCGCGCCCATGAGGTCGAGGCCCAGTACAAGCCGCTCCTCGACCAGTATTCACTGCTCGCACCAGACGTCTCCTGGGATGATCTGCGCTTGAACAAGGAGGAGCGGGCTCTGGTCGAGATCCTCTTGAAGAAGTCGTATCGCTTCCGGGAGATCTTCTCGGTTTCCTCGATGGGACGCTCGCTGACTCTTCAGGCCCTTATGGCCTTCATCCGGCTCAACATCATCGAGTTCGCCCAGCAGGAGGACAAGGAGCAGATCCTCGGCCGCATGGCTGCACAGCTCGCCCGCAAGGCCACTTTTCAGCAGAACCAGCACGAGTTCGATCTACTCGAGGTGCACTGGACGTCCTGCACACCGCAGGTTGAGGAAGGATATCTCAAGATCCGAGCGGAATACGATGGCTTCGCCAGGGGCCTCGAGTTGTCCGCCGAGGCCGAGGGGCATCGTCAGACGATTCTCGCAAACATTGAGCGCGCCTATGAGGCACTAAAACTGCCGAGGACCCGCAAGCAGGTGCGCAGCCAGCACTTTGAGCCGCAGCAGCACGATTCCAACGCGGATCTCATGTCGAAGAAGGCGGAGATGCTGATCGTGCGTGGAGCCTGGGCTGAGGTGATCGACAACTACGAGCGGGCCATCGAGTTGATGCCTCAGGCGCCCAAGTACAAGAGCGATCTCAAGAAGGCGATCGAAAAGGCTGCAGCGAATGGCTACACGGTGAAGCGCTGAGGCCTGGCCACAGCACCTCGTCTGCTGTCAGCCGCGTAGCACGTCGGCCATCCCAAACAGACCGGCCTCGCGTTCTGGCGCCGTCAGCCAGCGTGCGACTCGCAGTCCGCCTCGAGCAAAGGTGGACCGATCCCAGCAGCGGTGTGTCAACTCGATGCGCTCGCCGTGGCCGACCAGATAGACCGTGTGTTCGCCCACGACATCGCCACCGCGCAGACTCTGGATGCCGATCTCGGTGTCGGTACGAGCGCCTGTCTCGCCAACGCGCGCAGCGGTCGCGAGAGTCCTGCTCGCTTCCGCGTTCGTGCCTCCTGCCTGGCCCGCTCGTTCCAGCAGCATCCAGGCGGTGCCCGATGGCGCATCGACCTTGGCGCGGTGATGCATCTCGAGCACCTCGACATCCCAGCTCGGGCCGAGGGCCTGCACCGCACTCTCGACCAGATTGGCGAGCACTGCGATGCCTGCTCCTGTGTTGGGAGCGATCACAATCGGGTGATGTCGCGCTAGCTCTCGCAGCTTGTCCTGGAGCCTGTCTGAGAGCCCTGTAGTGCCCACTAACAGGGGCTTGCCGTCCTTGCTGATCTGCTCGATCAGGGCGGCTGTGGCCTCTGGGTGGCTGTAGTCGAGGACTACGTCCGCTTCGGCAAGCGATTCCGCTAGCGACAGCCCGCTTGCTGCGGCATCTCCCGTAGCGATCAATTGGGACAGAGAGTCGCCCATACGTCCATCGCCGGAGATAAAGATCCTGCTCACGACGCGCCTCCGTCCTCAAGTTCGAATTCCACCGTACAGGCCTCGGCGTCCTCGCGGTCTGGAACCTCACCGGGGCCCAGGGTCGATTTGGGACTCAGAGATCGATCCAGGCTTCGGCCCAGCCCGCTCAGTGCGGCTTCGAGTTGATCTCCTCCATCCTCCGAGAGAGGACTCAAGGGCATGCGCAGTTCGGCCGTGTTGATAAGTCCCAGCCATGCGCAGGCCGTCTTCACCGGGATCGGATTGCTCTCGCAGAACAAGGCAGCAGCTAGAGGTGCTAGCTGTAAATGGATTTCGACGGCTCGGTCCAGGTCGCCCTTCTCGATGGCAGTGAGCATCTCGACCATCTCTGTAGCGGCTACGTTACTGACTACCGAGATGCAGCCATCTCCACCCTGGGCCATGAACGGCATGGTCGTGAGGTCATCCCCGGTCAACAGGGCGAAGTCACCGGGGCAGCGTGCGCGCAGATCGGTAGCTCGAACCAGGGAACCAGTAGCCTCTTTGATAGCGACGATGCGCGGGTGCTCCGCGAGGCGCGCGACGCTCTCGGGCTTCAGATCGACGCCAGTGCGAGATGGGACGTTGTATAGACAGATGGGCAGGCAGGTATTCTCCGCTAGCGTCAAGAAGTGCTGTTCGAGGCCTTCGGCCGTGGGTTTGTTGTAGGCGGGTGTGACGATAAGAAGCCCATCCACGCCACTCTCTCGAAGACTCTCGCTGAGGGTGAGCGCCTCGTGAGTCGAGCGAGAGCCGATGCCTGCGATGACCTGGATGCGCTCCATCGCCTCATCGACCGCAATTCTCGCGACATATTCCTGCTCCTCCAGGGTGAGGGTAGCGCCCTCACCCGTAGAGCCGCAGGTGATGATGCCGCTGACTTTGGCCTCGATCTGGGACCGGACGAGGTTGCGCAGTCCAGCTTCGTCGATGCATCCCTGCTGCATGGGGGTGACGATCGCTGTGAAGACGCCGTGGAAGCTCATGTTGGTTCCGTCCAGTTGCTGCGATAGCTGAGTGTCGCTTCCCCCTGTAACAGCACAGGAGCGCTACTTCCGCCGGCCCAGGATACCTTCAGTGTGCCTCCGGCGAGCATCACCTTACAGGGCCCATCTTCGATACGACCACTTCGTCTCGCCGCGACCACCGTTGCGCACGCGCCGCTGCCACAGGCTTTGGTTTCGCCGACTCCGCGCTCCCAGACTCGGAGTCGGATCTCGTGCGGTCCCTCGACTCTTGCCCACTCGATGTTGCTTCGGTTGGGGAAGCTATCAGCGTGTTCGGCGGCAGAGCCCCACTCGGTGAGGTCAGGTAGGTCAGCTTGCTGCTCATCATCGAAGAGTACGAAGTGCGGGTTACCCATGTTCACCTCGCGGCCGATCAAGTGGTAGGGCCCAGCGCTGACTTTCTGGCCCTGCTTGCCAACGAAGCTGGGAGCACTCAGCGCGACCTCTATCCCGGCGGACTCACCTCTTGTGGGCGATGCGAGCCGAGCAAATACAACTCCGGACGGCGTGTTGATCGGGAGCAGGTCGTCCCCCGACCAGCGCTTATCCAGGTGCAGGAGGAGGGCTATTGCACGGAGTCCGTTGCCGCACATCTCGGCCTGAGAGCCGTCGGCGTTCCACAAGGTCATCGAGGCGCTGGCGCCGGCCTCACGGTCTTCCGTCGTAAGAGACGGGCCCCAACCGATAACAAGCACACCATCCGCGCCAACACCGTGTTTTCGGTCGCAGACTTGAGGGGCGTGGTGGGGGCTGATTCGAGCGGGCAGGTCGTGGCGGTAGACGGCGACGAAGTCGTTACCCGTTGCCTCCATCTTGGCGAAGGGGAAGGAGGTCATCACCGATTGAGACCGTCGGGTCGACGTATCAGAAGTGCACCAGTGCGCGCAATTCGCCGCCGAAGGTGAAGTCGCGGCCTTCGCCGTACACTTCACCTGGGAACAGGAAGCCGGCGCGGGCACCCAGCTCGAAGTTACCGTACAGACGCCAGCGGATATCGAGGTCGATCTCCATTCCATAGGCGGTTGCCTCGCCCTCGAACGCCTCTTTGACGACGGGGAAAGCAGCCAGCAGCACGATTCCAGCTCGTAGATTCTCGCGTATGTCGAAGTGGAAGCGAGGACGCAGATAGAAGGCATTCGAGACACCTTCGCTGGTGAGCTGGCCGCTGGTGTCGATGTTCTGGTTCTCGTCAGTAGCGGCATCGCCCATGGCGTAGACAGGCATGGGCTGCTCGAACATCAGCAGCCCGACGTCATGGTCGCGGTCCATCGTGAGGGTGTGCCACTCGTTGTCCTGTCCGTTCCCGTCACCACTGGCGACGCCGATCTGAAAGCCGACTTCCCAGGGACTGATGGACAGCTTGGCGTCGAAGGCGCCGCCGCCCGCGAGAACCTCGAGGTTCTCAACCCCCAACTCAGTGTCTTCGGCCTGTCCCCAGAGAATGAGCGCCTCGAGCTCCAGCGACAGCGGTCCGAGCCGGGTAGCGCCCCAGATGTCGCCGTGGAGGACATTGAACTTGTTGCTGGG
>CAZEIY010000051.1:0-3034 GCA_964512375.1 uncultured Rickettsiales bacterium
GACGGGTCGCACACCGCGGCCGAGAGGAAAAGTACTATGTCTGTTTCTGCTTCTATGGTGAAGGACCTGCGCACGAAGACTGGCGCCGGCATTCTGGACTGCAAGAAGGCTCTTACTGAGGCTTCTGGTGACTTTGACAAGGCCGTTGATTGGCTGCGAACCAAGGGCATGGCCATCGCGGCCAAGAAGGCCGGCCGTATCGCTACTGAGGGCACGGTCCACGCCTACATTCACGCCGGTGGCAAGCTCGGTGTGCTCCTTGAGGTTAACTGCGAGACTGATTTCGTGGCTCGTGGTGATGATTTTCAGGAGTTCGTGCAGGACGTCGCTATGCACGTAGCGGCTTGTGGTCCCCGATGGGTGCGCCGTGAAGATGCCCCTGCCGACGAGATCGCGCGCGAGAAGGCTATCTTCAAGCAGCAGGCAATCGATTCGGGTAAGCCCGAGGAAATCGCTGAGAAGATGGTCACGGGCAAGCTCAACAAGTTCTACAAGGAGAGTTGCCTTCTCGAGCAGCTTTTTGTGAAGGACGAGGACAAGACCATCGAGCAGCTCCAGACGGAGTTTGTTGCTCGCTGCGGAGAGAATATTCAGATCCGTCGCTTTACTCGTTGGGCGCTTGGAGAGGGGCTTGAGAAGAAGTCTGAGGACTTTGTCGATGAGGTCCGTCGGATGGCCGAGGCTTGATCTGACTTCATCTCCGTCCCGCTGAGTCAGCTGGGCAAAGATCTCTCAGAGGCGCCGGGGCGATTCCGCTCCGGCGTTTCTATCTTGGGACTGGTACACTTCTCCCGCCCTTGACAGGGGAACTGATGCCGGTTCCTTGTAGGCTGACAGGAGCCCTTCACGGCGAAGGGAGTGGATCGATGGAAGAGTATCTAGAAGAGTTGGTCGCGGAGATGGAGAAGCCCGTCAAGCACCTGCGGTCTGAGTTGACCAAGGTTCGGACAGGGAGAGCATCTCTCGCGGTCCTCGATGATATCCGCGTCGAATACTATGGCGCTCCGACGCCGCTCAGTGGGGTGGCCAGCCTGAGTGTGCCCGAGCCACGCATGATTATCGTCAAGCCCTGGGACCCGACCATGCTTGGAGATCTGGAGCGAGCGATTGGGTCATCATCTCTCGGAATCACTCCGAACAACGACGGAAAAATCATCCGACTTGTCTTCCCCGAGCTCACTGGCGAGCGTCGCAAGTCGCTCTGTCGCCAGGTGAGTGAGCGAGGTGAGCACGCAAAGGTCGTGGTGCGCGGGGTGCGGCGCGAATACAACGATCTGTTCAAGGCGAGTCAGAAGGAAGGCGACGTTGGGGAAGACGAACTCAAGCGCTACCTTGATCGGATTCAGGAGCAGACGAACTCCTGCTGCAAGCTCATAGATGATGTGGTGAAGGCCAAGGAGAACGAGATCCTCGAGGTCTGAGTTCTGCCCACGTCCGCTCTTATGAAATCAGGTCAAGACCGAGTGCCCAGGCACATCGCCATCATTATGGATGGCAACGGTCGTTGGGCGCAGTCCCGCGGCAAGCAGCGTGTCGAGGGACATGCACGTGGAGTTGATTCTGTCCGCACGATCACGCGTGCCTGCGCTCGCCTCGGTGTTGAGGCGTTGACCTTGTATTCCTTCAGCTCCGAGAACTGGGGCCGCCCGCAGGACGAGGTCGACGCGCTTATGTCGCTCCTTGAACACTATCTTGAGGCGGAACGCGAAGAGATACTGGGCAACGACATCCGTCTCATGCATAGCGGTGACACCGCTGCCCTACCTGCAAGTGTGCAAGCTGCGCTGGTGGCTCTCGAACAGGCCAGTAGCGGCTGCAAGGGAATGCGTCTCAATCTTGCGCTGTCCTATGGCTCGCGTCAGGAGCTGATTCGTGCCTTCAAGAGACTCGCCGAGCAGATTGGAGCCGGACGCCGGGACATCTATTCGATCGATGAGGACGCTGTTGAAGCAGAGCTGTACACAGCGGGCCTACCCGACCTGGATCTGTTGATACGTAGCGGTGGTGAGATGAGAATCAGTAATTTTCTGCTCTGGCAGGCTGCATACAGCGAGATATACGTCACGGATACACCCTGGCCTGACTTCGGCGAGGAAGAACTCCTCGCAGCAATTGCTGAATTCAATCAGCGTCAGCGTCGCTATGGACTTACCGGTCAGCAGATAGAGGGGGCACAGTGAGCGGCACCAGGACCCGACTGATCTCGGGAGTCATCGCTTTTGCAGCGGTGCTCCCTGTTCTGCTCTATGGCGGCTTTGTCGGGGTCTTCGTGTTGGCCGCGATCGCGGCCGCGATCTGCGCCTGGGAGTATGTGTCGATGGCACTGCCCGAGCGTCCCCGCGGGACGATGGCGCTGATGATGGTCCTGGGCGCGGGCTTCTTCTGGACTTCGGCAACCTCTACTGGTGATGCGGCACCGCAGTTGTTCGGCGCTGGAGTCTCGGGTGCCGGGACCATGTTGATGTTGCTGGTGATCAGCGCTGCGACATCGTCCATTTGGTTCATGCTCACCGCGGATCACACGGAGGGGCTGGCGGATCGCTGGGCGCGCTTCATGCTTGGCCTGGTCTACGTGCCCTTGATCCTGGGAATGTTGCCCGCGCTTGTGCGTCTGGAAGGAGGCCAGGGCTGGCTCTGGCTGCCACTGTTCATCGCCTGGTGTGGAGACATTGGCGGCTACTTTGCCGGCCGCGCATTCGGTGATCGAAAGCTCTTTCCGCTCATTTCGCCGAAGAAGACCTGGGCGGGCTTTGTCGGTGGCCTGGCCCTCTCAGCAACCGGCTTGCTGGTCTTCAAGTACGTCTTCTATGACCCGCTCATCCAGGAGCCGTCTCAGTTGAGTAGCCCGCTCGGTCTGGTCGACTGCGCTGTTCTCGGTGTGGTGGGCTATGCCGCCGCGGTGCTCGGCGATCTGGTCGAGTCGATGCTCAAGCGCAGCTTCGGGGTCAAGGACTCGGGGAGCATCATGCCCGGTCATGGAGGGCTTCTGGACCGTATTGACGGGGTGCAGTTTGCGTTGATTGTTGTCTATCTG
>CAZEIY010000051.1:3044-12452 GCA_964512375.1 uncultured Rickettsiales bacterium
ATCTGTGGGCGGTCGTTCTCAGGGGACTTCTCTTGTGACAACCGGTGGTCGCCCAGCGCCGGCGGCTCGAGTGCGTGCTGACCGAGCAGCTCCTCTGGTTCTGGCACTCGACACCTCGGGTCCAGTAGAGGTCCTTGCTCTCGTGCAGGGCGAGCTCATCCTGGCTCAGCAACATCTCCGCAAGGAGCGCTCAGGCGGCACGGCCCTGGCGGCTTCTGTGCAGAGAGCCCTTCAGTCGGTGGGCCGGGAGCCGGCTGACCTCTCGGCAATTGCTGTGGCTGTCGGGCCGGGCTCATTCACAGGGCTTCGGGTGGGAATTGCCGTTGCTCGGGGCTTGGCTGATGCATTGGCCATTCCCACGTTGTCCTATTCCTCGACGCTTGGCTGGGCGCATGCGGTCCGATACAGCAGTCTGCCGATCGCGGTGACTCTGGATGCGCGCCGCGGCGAGCTCTACACCGCTCTTTTCGAGGTTGCCGATGACGGAGAGGTGCAGTCCTGTTCCGAGACCCGCCTGCTGAGCCCTGAAGACTGGGTGCTGAGCCTGGTCGAGCTGGTCCCAGGAGGTGCCCTGTTGGTGGGTGATGGTGCGTTGCTCTACCGCTCGCTATTCGAGGAGAAGCTGTCCTCGGGGTTCCGTGTTGCTGCACCGACGCCAGTCGGGCCTGCGATGAGTTGGATCGCTGCGGATGTGGTGCATCGCTTGTCGAGAGGTCCGGTGGATTCGGATCGACTCGAACCGATCTACCTTCGAGAACACGATGGCGCGAAGGCCAGGGCAGCAGCAGCAGTGCTTCCTTGACGACCTCTCGTGCATCGTAGAGAGTCGCGCGAAACCAGCTCCGAGGCGAGATCATGAACAAGAGTGAAAAGGGGTACGCCGTCGCCGTGGTTGGAGCCACAGGCCTCGTCGGTCGCGAGATGTTGAAGGTGCTCGAGGAACGCGACTTTCCAGTCGCTTCTCTCCGTCTCTTCGCTTCGGAACGCAGCGCAGGCGAGGTGCTCGAGTTCAACGGCAAGGGCCTCGTCGTCGAGGTTCTCGCCGATGAGGCTCCGGCAGGCATAGACATCGCGCTGTTCAGTGCTGGTTCGGCGGTGAGCCGACGTGCGGCTCCACTCTTTGCGGCTGCGGGAGCGGTGGTCATCGATAATTCCTCCGCCTGGCGAATGGACACAAAGGTGCCCCTGGTCGTTCCAGAGGTGAATCGCGAGGAGACCTTTGCCGCAACCGCACCTGGGGGAAGCGGAATCATTGCCAACCCGAACTGCTCGACAATACAGCTCGTCGTGGCCCTCAAGCCGCTGGTCGATGCCTTTGGCGTGGATCGTGTCGTGGTTTCGACCTACCAGAGCGTCTCGGGCGCTGGTCAGGCGGCAATGGAGGAGATGAGTCAGCAGGTAGTTGCGCTTTTTAGTTCTCAGGAGCCTGTGGCCGACGCGTTCGTGCATCCCATCGCCTTCAATTGTATTCCAGACATCGGCGCAGCGATGGAGAATGGCTATACCGAGGAAGAGTGGAAGCTGGTCACTGAGAGCCGCAAGATCCTGCAACTGCCTCAGCTCGCGGTCTCGCCGACTGCGGTGCGTGTGCCGGTGTTCGCATGCCATGCTGAATCGGTGAACGTGCAGTGTTCCCGCAAAGTATCGCCAGTGCAGGTCCGCGCCGCTCTGAAAGGTGGGGAAGGAATCGTCGTTCAGGATCGCCTCGTCGAGCATCACTACCCGATGGGGCGTGCTGCCACAGGGACCGACGACGTCTTCGTAGGACGGATTCGTCAGGATCCGGATCGAGACGACAGCGTCAACTTCTGGATCGTGGCGGACAATCTGCGCAAGGGCGCGGCCCTCAACGCCGTCCAGATCGCTGAGATTCTCGACGAGGGCCCTGAATAATGAGGAACTCAGCACTGGCAGCCCTGCTGATTTGTCTGTGGAGCTCACCGGCGAGCGCTGTCCCCAGCCAGCAGGCAGCTTCTCTGCTCGGAGTCGCTGTTCCCTCTGACATTGCTCTGTCCGACGACGATCGTTATCTGGCGGTGTCGGGAAAGGATGGCAGCGGCCTGCTCATCTGGGACACCTGGTCGTTCAGCAGCGGACCGTCTTCTGCGACCACCTGTCTGCCGGCCGACACGGTGGAGTTCGCTTCCAATAGCACGACTCCTGATCGCTTCTACGTGGGCTGCGAGGCTGGGCAGGTCTACTACGTTGATGTGGACTCAACCACGATTCCACCGACTTTGACGGTATCTAGCCCGATCGAGCTAAACCTGGGTTCTGGTGACGTAATCGATCTGGCCTTCGCCCTGGGGGACGACTACATTCACGCTCTTGTTCTCGATTCGGGCTTGATGAGCATTCATCGGATCTCCCTTGCGCAGCACACGGTCACCACGGTAGTGCCGGCCCGAGCGGTCGGCGGTACGCCTGCTGCGCTAGCGATCGGGTCCAGCGGAACCCCTCTGGTCGTGCCTCGAAGCGATGGCTACCTCAGCTGGTTTGATCGAAGCGGCGATAGCTATACGAGCTCTACTTCGGACGTCCTGATTAGCTTCGGTGGGGTCTTATCCGGGGCCGCCGTCTCGAGCAATTCCGGACTGGTCGTGGTCGCAGATTCGGGACAGTCGACGCTCTGGTCGATGGCCAACACGACGGGGGCCCCCAGCACAGCTCTGGCCACCGATCTTCTGGGGGCGGAGTGGGTTGAATTGGGCGAAGAGAATGGTGAGTTGATGGTCTGGACGGCCAGCATGGGGACCTCTGTCGAGGTGTATGACACATCAGGCTCTCTGCAACAGAGCATCGACCTGATCGACAGCAGCGCGGTGGCCTGTGTCCCTGCCAGTGAGTCGGAGGCCGGCGCCTACGTGGTGGCCGCGGATGGAACGCTGCGGGTGCTGACCGACCGTCCTTTTGTTGAGAATCTCAGCAGTAGTGCGGCGATCGTTGGTGGAGATGAGGCGTTCACGGTCAGCTTCTCTTCCACCCAGGATGGTTCCTGGGAGCTGAGCATCGGAGGCACTGGTGTACGGGGAACGGGGAGCACACTAGCCAGCGGAGACGCCCTTGCCGGGGAACTGCTGTCCGTTGAACTAACTGCATCAGACCTGAGTGTCGAAGGCGCGAATCAGTTGTTCGTTTTCGTTTCTGGTAGCGCGGGAACGGCGGTGGACTCTCTCTCCGTGACCCTCGATGAGCCGCCAGGAGCTTTGTCGACGGTGACGCTATCTGCTGGTGATTCTCGGGTCGTTGCAGAGTGGACGGCTGGTACTGAAGAAGACCTGGCGGTCTTCGTCGTCTACCTATCAGACTCCCCCTTCGCTGCTAGCGATTCGGTGCTACCTGAATTCAGCACAGAGACGAGTGATGGGACGGTCTCCTACCCACTCTCTGTTCCAGCTGGTCTCGCCGGTGACAGCCACTCGTTGCAGGTGGATGGCTTGCTCAACGGTGAGACGTACTATCTGGCGATCAAGGCGGTGGATAGCGGAGAACTCGAGGGGCCATTGAGTGAGGTTGTCTCAGCCTCCCCCGAGGCCACCTGTGGGGCCGCGGAGTGTGCTGGTGACGACTATGGTTGCTCCTGCTCGTCGAACCTCCTGGCCTCGCCCTTCAGTGGCTCGACGTACTGGTTACTCGCCCTTGTGGCTGGACCCCTTCTCGTGCGTCGTCGTCGTTCGGGCTGAGGTTGTCCACTTTGGCGCGCCGCGACCCCATAGGTCGAGATGAACCCGGCGTCCGCAACCTCGCTCTCCGAGTCGAGTACGACGGTAGACACTTTTCCGGTTGGCAACTTCAGCCGGGACAGCGGACGGTCCAGGGAGCCTTGGAGGAGGCGCTGTCGGTCCTGTGTCGACACCCCGTCGTCGTGCGGGTGGCTGGACGAACGGATGCGGGGGTCCACGCCTGGAACCAGCGGGCACAGTTCTTTACTCGCTCAACGCTCTCGTGTGATCGCATCTTGCGGGGCGTCAACGCCTTGGCCGGTCCTGGCGTGAAACTGGTCGGTGTCGAGGAAGCCTCCCTGGACTGGAACCCCCGCCGTGATGCGCTTGGAAAGGTCTATGTCTATCGGTTACTGGTTCGGAGAGAGCCGAGCGCACTCCTCGAGGGACGTGTCTGGCACATTCCGTGTGCGCTTGATCTGGGTGCAATGGAGGCTGAGTTGGCGAGCATCCCGGCGCGCTGTGATTGGCGTTCTTATTGTGCGGTAGATGGCACGGACCCCAACACGGTGAAGGATTTGCGCGTCGCCTCGTTGGGACGAGAAGAGCACGATGTCGTAGCCATTCGCTTCGAGGGCTCTGGTTTCCTCAAGCACATGGTGCGCATTCTTGTGGGAACTCTGGTCGAGGTCGGACTCGGGAAGCGCCCTGCTGGCTCGATGCTCGATACGCGAGACGCACTGGACCGGCAGGCTGCTGGACGAACCGCTCCCCCAGAAGGTCTCTATCTCGAACAGGTGGAGTACGAGTGAACGGGGTGCGGCGCCGCGGCTCTACTTCTTGGCAGCCTTCTTCGCTGCCGGCTTCTTGGCAGTCTTCTTTGCTGCTGGCTTCTTGGCAGCCTTCTTTGCTGCTGGCTTCTTGGCAGCCTTCTTTGCTGCCGGCTTCTTCGCTTTAGCCTTGGGAGCACTCTTCGGTTCTGGAGTCAGCTCGGGCGTCTCATCCTTGCCGGTGGGAGGCGCGTCCTTGGCAAAATCGTCATCGAGCAGATCGTCGCCACCAAGATCGGCTTCCTTGACAGCAGGAGGCTGCGGGGCAGCGACTACGCGTGCTGCTGCCCCTCGACGCTTCCGCTTACTCGGCGCGGGGGCAGCGGTGAGGTTCTCGCGTTGGTCTGCTCCGCAGCGAGGGCACAGAGGCTCTGGACTGCCGAGATCGTAGAACTTGCACTCGCACTTGAAGCAGGTGAACTTCTGGCCGAGGTCTTGTGCTGTATTCGACATGTGTTCTGTCCTCCAAGGCCAACTGTGTAGAGCGAAACGCGCGCCAACCTGCCACGGGTCGCCCCATCGGTCAACCTCGGACCGAATGCCAGCTCTTCGGTAGCTCGCGTGACGTGCTATAGCTTTCCCTCATGTCGTGCCACACGAACACCCGCTCTACGCTTCTTTCGGGGCTCCTCTCGAGCCTGCTGGCCGTGCTCTCGTCAGCATCACTGCTCTCTTGTACGGGTTCTTCCCAGCATCAGGAAGTCGTTCCCTATACGACGCAGGACCGGATGATTGATCAAAGCGGCTCGGCCGATGTCGGGAGTCCCCGCATGTGTGTCGCCGGTACGAATATTTATGCCGTGTGGCATGACTCTCGTCGCGGGGGGCGAAATCAGGACATTTCCAACGTGGCTCGTGGCGGCGGTGAGATCTGGGGGGGGGATGTTCAGTTGTCTGATGACCCCGAAGGCGTGGAGGCGGTCGCAGAGAACCCGGCAATCGCTTGCGCTGGTGATTCGGTCTATGTGGTGTGGGAGGACGATCGGGACTCGGACTATGGCACCCGGAACATCTACTTCAGCTATTCCGATGACGCCGGGCAGACGTGGCAGGACGACAGCCGCCTGACCTCGGATCCCGAGGGTGACTGGGACGCGCTCAGCCCCCAGATTGCCTTGGACTACGACGAGGCGATCGGCCCCGACAAACAGATCTACATCAGCTGGTACGACGGTCGCAGCGGTGCCTACGACATCTATTTCACCCGCAGCACGAATGGCTACAACTTCCTGAGCGAAGAGCTCCGTCTGGACACCGACTTGCCCGGCGCTGCCTACTCAGCGCATCCCCGGTTGGTGAGTGATGGCATCGGTGGCATCTACGTGATCTGGCAGGATCGGCGCGAGGGTGGCAATGACGTCTACAGCAATCGCTCCATTGACGGTGGCTACAACTGGTCAGCTACTGATTTGCGTCTCGATGGAGGAGTCGCGGGGGGCTCGTCCGATGCCTTTGGTCTCAGCCTGGCGGTAGACCGTGAGTCGAGCGTGCCTGCTGTCTACGCGGCTTGGCACGATGACCGCAATGGGGGCAAGGACATCTATCTCAACTACAGTCTCGATGCAGGCGCCACCTGGCAGGTAGAGGCGGTACGCATGGACACGGACGCCGAGGGAGGCTCCAACAGCTTCTATCCTGACCTTGCCGCCTCGAACGGTAGGGTTCTTGTCGCCTGGCACGACGATCGTGACCTCGGCTACGACATTTACATGCGTCGAAGTGAGAACGGTGGTGTGTCCTGGAGCCCCTCCTCTCGCCTCGACACTGATCTTGTCGGTTCCGCCCACTCTCTTGGCGTCCGCCTTGCTCGAGACGGAACCCGGGTGGTGGCGGTGTGGAGTGACTTTCGTGTGGCGTCGGCTCTCGAAGGCGGAGCACAGCCGGATCTCTGGTATCGCGCTTCCCAGGACGGAGGAACCCTCTGGTCCGATGCCGAACTGCGGATTGATGATGACCCCCAAAGCACGGCAATTTCAGATGAACTGCAGGTGGGTCTGTCCGGCCCCTTTGCGCACTTCCTGTGGGTCGATTACCGGCTCGGCAGAGCCGACCTGTGGTTCCGCTCGATGGATTCAGCGGGGATACCAAGTCGCTAAGTCGAGCACTGCTGTGCGAATCGCCGAGCAATTGGAGCCTTGACCCTCCTGGCGGCCTCATGTAAAAGCCCAAATCCGCGCGCCAAGAATGGCGTACGTGTCCGGCAGCAGCCCCATCGTAGGGAATCTGTCGGGGGAGTAAGTGGTAATGAAGACCTGGGTAGCGCGAAAAGAAGACGTTGATTCTGGTGTGCTTGAGCGCAAGTGGTTCGTCGTCGATGCTGAGGGGCAGACCCTCGGCCGTATCTCCACGCAGATCGCCATGGTGTTGCGAGGCCGTCACAAGGCTACGTACACCCCGCACGTCGATGTGGGTGACTTTGTAGTCGTGGTCAACGCCGAGAAGGTGAAGGTCACGGGCACGAAGCGTAAGACCAAGAAGTACTACAACTACTCCGGCTATCCTGGTGGCTTGCGGGCCTGGACCTTCGAAGATCTTATCGAGAAGGACCCCAAGCGCGTCATCTTTCATGCCGTCAAGGGAATGCTTCCCAAGAACCGTCTCGCCGTGAAGCAGCTGCACAAGCTCAAGGTGTACGCCGGCTCTGATCATCCACACTCGGCCCAGCAGCCTGAGCCTCTGTCCTTCTAGGAATCTGGAACTATGTCGAAGAAGACCTCCCCCACCTGGTACGCAACGGGTCGCCGCAAGACGGCCACTGCGCGAGTCTTTCTCCGCCCGGGCAGCGGCCGCTTCACGGTCAATCGCCGCGAACTTGAGAAGCACTTCTGTCGTGAGAGCGACAAGATGATCATCAAGCAACCCCTGGTGCTCACAGACTCCGATGCGAACTACGACATCACGGTTACCGTTCGCGGTGGCGGCACGACCGGTCAGGCCGGAGCAATCAAGCATGGCATCAGCCGCGCTCTGCTCAAGGTGAACCCCGAGCTTCGTGGTCAACTCAAGAGTGCTGGATTCCTGACCCGAGACGCGCGCTGCAAAGAGCGCAAGAAGTACGGTCAGAAGGGCGCTCGAGCCCGCTTTCAGTTCAGCAAGCGCTAGCGTTCAGTGTGTGCGAGTTTCGGGGCCTTGTCGTCAAGGCCTTGAAACGCTGTTTATCCGGTCAGGATTGCGGTGCATTTTTGTGTCCGTCCTTTATACTCCTGTGCGCGGGCTGACCCATATCGCATGGGGCCGTTTTCTGGCATGCCGAACACGATGAGTAAGTGCTCCTGGAGGAACGAATGAAGACGAAGTTTATCTTCGTGACGGGAGGAGTCCTCTCGTCCCTGGGTAAGGGCCTGTCATCGGCGAGCATCGGCGCTCTGATGGAGAGCCGTGGTCTAACGGTCGCGCACCTCAAGATTGATCCCTATATCAATGTCGACCCCGGCACCATGAGCCCGTACCAACACGGGGAGGTGTACGTAACGGACGACGGTGCTGAGACCGATCTCGATCTGGGCCACTACGAGCGGTTCACCAACTCCACGACCGGCAAGCTCAACAACTTCACGACCGGCAAGGTGTATGAGTCGGTGATCCGCAAGGAGCGCCGTGGGGAATACCTCGGCCGGACTGTTCAGGTGATTCCGCACATCACCAACGAGATCAAGAGTCGGATTCTGCGCGTACCTGATGAGCGCACTGACGTTCTCATTGTCGAGGTGGGCGGCACCGTCGGTGACATCGAGAGCCTTCCCTTCCTTGAAGCGATCCGGCAACTAAGATTCGATCTGGGTGACGGCAACGTCCTGTATGCGCATGTCACTCTGGTGCCGTGGCTCAAGACCGCTGACGAACTCAAGACCAAGCCCACGCAACACAGCGTGAAGGAACTCCGTGAGATCGGGATTCAGCCAGACGTGCTCATTTGCCGTTCGGATCGTTCGCTACCTCAGGACATCAAGGCGAAGATCGCCCTGTTCTGTAACCTGCCGGCCGAAGCGGTCATCTCCGCTCCCGATGTCGACACTATCTATCGCCTCCCTCTCGTCTTTCAAGAAGAGGGGCTCGGTGAGAAGCTGTGCACGATTCTCAACATCTGGACGCGCCATCCAGACCTGTCGCTCTGGGAGGACATCGTCGCCCGGTATATCGATGCCGAAGAGAAGACTGTCATCGGCATCGTCGGTAAGTACGTACACCTGGTCGAGTCGTACAAGAGCCTCAACGAGGCGGTCGTACATGGCGGAATGTCCCATCGGGCCCGAACCGAGCTGCGCTTTATCTCTTCAGATGATCTCGAAGAGGGCCGTCTCGACGAGCTCGAAGGCGTCGACGGTATCCTGGTTCCCGGCGGATTCGGTGAGCGAGGTACTGAGGGCAAGATTGCGGCTATTCGCTACGCCCGGGAGAACGACGTTCCCTTCCTTGGGATCTGCCTGGGCATGCAGTTGTCAGTGGTCGAGTTTGCTCGCAATGTCGTGGGGCTAGAGCGGGCTAATAGCCGCGAGTTCGATGACAGCACTCCGCATCCAGTGATTGATCTCATGGAAGAGCAGAAGGAAATCACGATGAAGGGCGGCACGATGCGCCTGGGATCGTATCCATGCAAGCTGAAGCTAGGCTCTATGGCGCACAGGATTTACGGGGAAGAAGAGATTAACGAGCGTCATCGTCACCGCTTTGAGGTCAATAGTCACTATCTTCCTCAGTTGGCCGATGCTGGGCTGCGAGCAGCGGGTATGAGTCCCGATGGGCTCCTCCCTGAGACGATTGAGCTCGATGGACACCGCTGGTTCTTCGGTTGTCAGTTCCATCCCGAGTACAAGAGCAAGCCCATCAACCCGCATCCGGTCTTCGTCAGCTTTGTTCGTGCTGCACTCGACTTTCGGGAAGTTCGAGAGTCTCCCAAGGCTAAGAAGTCCGCTTCG
>CAZEIY010000051.1:12462-16486 GCA_964512375.1 uncultured Rickettsiales bacterium
CTCCTCCAAGGGTGGAGACGCCGACGCCGAACTGGCAGGCTCGCTACTCCAGGTGTCTCCCGGAGGCGTCTCCGCCGAGTCCTGAGTTCGCCCCGTGACTCACAGTTCGCCCGGCCGCTTACGTGCCGCTCGGCGCTTGTTGATCGATGCGATGCTGGTACACCTCGCCCGGTCCTTGGAATTCCTTGCAGCCGTCCTGCCTGCGCGCTTACTGAGGGTCCTCCTGGTTCTTGTAGCCGCTAGCCTGTGCACCTTGTTCTGGCCCATCTTGCCGTTTCGTTACCATTCTTCGGGGCCGGTAAGAGATGTGCGCCCGTGGCGTTGGGGCATCTTCCTGGGTGACAACCTGGCCAGCCTGCTGGGCCTACCAAAGCCCCTCGATGTGTTGGGCTGGGAGGGGGAGCAGGGAGCACGTGAGTCGCGCGTCGTTGGTCGAGGAGTTGTGGTCCTCGCGGGTCATGCCGGGCCCTGGGAGCAGGGGGCGAGACGACTGGCCTCTCTGGGCCTACGTCCTCTGGTTATTGTCGCGCCCTGGCCTCACTTACCGCGGTGTGAGGATGTTGTTCTTGGGATGCGCGCTCGGGGAGGCGTGTTGAGTGCAACTCGGGGGACGCAGGGCTGGCGTGAAGCTACTGAACATCTCCGCGGTGGTGGAGCTGTCGTGGTGTTGGTCGATAGCGCTAGCGGGGCGCCTGACCATCGCAGGCCCCTGCCTTTTGTCTCAGGTGAGATCGCTGCACCCGACGCGGTGGTCTCCTGGGCGAGCCGCAACGGCGCGGCACTTTGGGTGGCTACGGCTGAGGACGATGGCTATCGCCTACACGTGTTGCGTGCTGCTGCTTGTGCTGCAGGCGTTCCCACACACAGCAGCGAAGTTCTCGCCGATCGGAGTGTATCTCTGCTGCGGTCAGCGATCTTGCGGCGACCTTCGAGTTGGGCCTGGATCAGACCGCTTGTAGTTCTCGCTCTCGGCACAGCGCTGTCCTTCTCGGGTTGCAGTCCCCTCGAGAAGCTCCCACCGTTGCCTGTGCAGCCCGTGGATTGGAGCACCGAAGCTGAGGGGCTCCTCTGGTCGGGCCCCCTTCGGGGAGAGATGGATGGCACGATGCAGGCGGATCGATTTACGGGGCGCTGGCAGAGTGCAGGGGTGAATGGACGTTTCGAAGGTGTCCATATTTCTATCGTGCGCCGAGATGACCAGGTGGAGCTGGCCGATGTCCGAGCGAGTGCGGCGAATGGACGTTGGCCGGAGGGCCCGCTTGTTCTGAAGGGTGTGATCTGGCGCCTTCAAGACGGCCTGGTACCTCAGCTCAGTGTTGATTCCCTCTCGGGCTCGCAGCCCGAGTTAGGCTGGAGCGAACGGGGCCGGGTGGAATGTGGCGGATGTGCGCTCGAGCGAGTGCAGTGGAGCAACGGAGAGGACGAGAACGATGCCCCCCAACTCTGAGAGCCATGTCCGCTCGCCCAGGGTGCGAAAATTGAGTTCTCGAGATGCGCTACGAGTCGAGGGGCTGACGGTCGGTTGGGGGCGCAAGACCGTTCTTGATGGCCTGAACTTTCGTTTGGACCGGGGGGCTCGGGTCGCAGTTCTGGGGCCCAATGGAGCCGGCAAGAGCACCTTGTTTGATGCGATCACCGGTCGCCTTCGTCCACGGGGTGGCGTGGTGTCGATGGGCGCCGAGGAACTCTCTGGACGAGCCCTCCATGAGCGGGCGCTCCTCGGTCTTGGCTATGTGCCTCAGGAAGCCAGTGTCTTCGCAGAGCTCAGTGTTCGTGACAACCTGGTCGCAGCATTGCAGTCACCCGTCGCCGCTCGGCTGGGCCGACCTGGCCCTGCGGAGATCGAGGACCTGGTGGCCGCCAGTCTTGAGCGGTGGTCTCTCTCGCACCTGGCGAATCGAACGGCCGCAGTGCTCTCGGGTGGGGAGCGAAGGCGGCTCGAGGTCAGCAGGGCACTGCTGCTTCGCCCACGCCTCCTGCTTCTTGACGAGCCCTTTACCGGTCTGGATCCGGCGGCTCGGTCTCTGCTCCGCGACGGCCTGATGGAACTCGAGCCCGCAATGGCGTTGGTCGTCAGCGATCACAGCGCAGAAGATGTTCTGGCCGTATGTGCACGAGTCGCAGTGCTGATCGACGGAAAGATTGTCTTTGATGGGCCAAGTGGGGACTTTTTGCCTGGTGCCCCGGGTTACAAGAGGTACTTCGGCGGTTGAGAGTCGCTTGAAGGTCGAGATGAGTGCCGGGTGTCACGCATGCACAGGGCGGGCCAGTCGCCGCCACCGTCTTTGACACTATCGCTGGGCGCTGGTAGCCTCTAGTGCCCCGAGATGACTTGCAAGTTATTGTATTTGCGAAGGTTTCTCTGTTCTCGATAAGGACGCCGGATGGCTCTGGAGCTTCGTCAACAACTAAAGATGACTCAGCAGTTGGTGATGACACCGCAGCTGCAGCAGGCGATCAAGCTTCTTCAACTCAATCATCTCGAGCTTGCCGAACTGGTGGGCAACGAGATCGTCGAGAACCCGGTACTCGAGGAACTCCACGAAGAGCGAGAAGACCCGCTCGCCAAGGCGGCCTCGGAGCAGGCTGAGGCGAAGAAGGACGACCCCAATGATGAGTCTGCCAAGGAGCAGAATGACATCGACTGGGGCGAGTATCTCGACAACTACCAGGGTGGGCAGGCGCCAGGTTCGGCCATCCGTCGTGACTACGAGGAGCTGCCCACCTACGACCAGACGATGCAGAGCAAGACGAGTCTGTACGACCACTTGATGTGGCAACTGCAGATGACGCCGACCAGCAACACGGTTCGGGAGCTTGCGGCTGCGATCATCGGCAACCTGGGCGGCGACGGATATCTGCATTCTCCCCTTCCGGACCTTGCCGAGCGGAAGGGGGTCGATCTCGAAGTGGTTGAGGAGGCTCTGGTCGTGATCCAGAGCCTGGACCCAATGGGCGTGGGAGCGCGAGACCTTCGCGAGTGCCTGCTTATTCAGGCTCGACTCATCTGTCCCGAGGACCGCGTCGTTGCTGGAGTTCTCGAGAACCACGTGGAGCACCTTGAGAAGCGGGACTACAAGAAGATTGCTCGCGCCCTGGGGGTGTCCTTCCAGAGAGTCCTAGACGCAGTGCGCACGATATCGGCGATGGAACCGAAGCCGGGCCGGCCCTTTATCGATGAGGAAGCGCGCTACATCACCCCAGACATCTACGTGCTCAAGTCAGGCGGCGAGTACATCATCCAGCTCAACGAAGAGGGGGTGCCTCGGCTGCGGGTATCCAACTACTACCGTGGGGTGCTGGGCAGCGCCAAGAAGGACGAGAAGGAGTACATCCAGGAGAAACTCCGCTCAGCTCAGTGGCTCATTCGCAGCATCTACCAGCGCCAGCGCACGATCTATACGGTTACCGAGAGCATCGTGAAGCAACAGAGGGAGTTCTTCGACGAGGGCATCGCCAAGCTCAAGCCGATGATCCTGCGTGACGTCGCCGATGATATTGAGATGCATGAGAGCACGGTCTCGCGAGTGACCAGCAACAAGTACGTGCACACGCATCACGGCATCTTTTCATTGAAGTTCTTCTTCAACAGCAGCATCCAGCGAGGTGATGGCGACAGCGTGGCATCAGAGATGGTCAAGCAGCGAATCAAGGCCCTGGTCGATGACGAGAATCCGGCGAAGCCGCTGAGTGATCAGAAGATCGTCGAGCTGCTCAAGACCGAGAACATCACCATCGCTCGCCGCACAGTCGCGAAGTATCGCGACATGTTGAACATTGCTTCATCATCTCAGCGAAAGCGCCTGTTTTAGTGCTGCGCAAGTCGCCTTCTCTCCTTCTTCCACACCACTAAGGAGTCCCTATTTATGCGGGTCAGTGTCACGTTTCGTAATCTCAGTACCAGCGAGTCCATCAAGTCCTACGCCCAGGACAAGGTCGCAAAGCTCTCGCGCTTCCTGATCAATCCTATTGATGCCGAGGTCGTTCTTGAGCAGCAGGGCTTCCTGAACGTCGCCGAGGCGAA
>CAZEIY010000052.1:0-10038 GCA_964512375.1 uncultured Rickettsiales bacterium
CGACCGCGAGACCGGGCTCATGTGGATCGCCGATGTCGGGCAGAATGCCTGGGAAGAGATTCACGTCGGGGTAGCCGGCGGCAACTATGGCTGGCCCGAGATGGAGGCGAATCATTGCTTCCAGGGGGACTGTGATCCCGATCAGTTCGAGCCCGCGGTCTGGGAATATCCTCACGCTGATGGCATCTCGATCACGGGTGGCTTTGTGTATCGCGGTTGCCGGATGCCGGACCTGCAAGGCGTGTACTTCTATTCGGACTACAACTACTTCAACTCGCCTCTGTGGTCGCTGAACTGGGACGGCACAAGCGCTACAGAGGGGCCTGTGACCATGAGCAGCACCGGTAGTCTCATCTCTTCCTTTGGAGAAGATGAGGACGGTGAAATCTACATCTGCGACCACTCCGGTGGACGGCTGCTCAAGATGGTTCCTGAAGGCTCCTAGTGGCTGGCGAGAAGAGGATGGAATGACTCTTCGTGTCGTGTTGTGTACAGCCCCGCCGGATGAGGCTGCTCGGCTGGCCAGAGAGGTCGTTGGACGCCGCCTCGCAGCTTGCGTCAACATTGTTCCCGGGCTGCGTTCGATCTATCGCTGGAAGGGCGAGATCTGTGATGACGCAGAGTCGTTGATGGTGATCAAGACGCGCGAGGATCGTGTCGCCTCGTTGACCGAGGCCCTGCTTGAGCTGCATTCGTACGACACGCCCGAGGTGATCGCGCTCCCTATCGAAGAGGGCGCCGGTAACCCCGCCTACCTTCAGTGGTTGTTGGATGAGTCCGCCGGTTGAGAGCGAGGGCGGCGACCTCCGCCTCTGGGTGCTCGCGGTGGGAGCGGCTGGCTTGCTGCTCGCTGTCTTTTCATCGTCTTCTCTGCCTACGGTCGCCGAGCTGGCCGCCAGCGAGCAGTCCTCGAGCAGCGTGGCCCTGAGCCGTGAGGCGCTGCGCACCCTGGGCTGCGCGTGGCTCATGGCCTGGTGGTGGATTGGTTCTGGTCTTCCCCTTGCCGTCCCATCGCTGATTCCCCTGGCGCTCTTTCCCCTGCTGGGAATTCTGGACAGCAAGGCGGCTGCGCAGCCCTACGCTCATCGCATGGTGCTCTTGCTGCTGTGCGGATTCCTGCTCGCGCTCGCTGTCGAGAAGTGGAATCTGCATCGACGTGTGGCGCTGTCGGTGCTGGTGCGCTTCGGACGCAGCCCCGGACTTCTTGTCGGAACAGTGATGGCGATCACGGCCTGTCTTTCTATGTGGATATCCAACACGGCGACCACCTTGATGATGCTGCCCATCGTGCTTGCCCTCGTGCACTCAGCCGGTGACGAGAACGAGGACAGTGCGGCCAACGTGCGTTTTGGACAGTTGATGCTGCTGGCACTGGCCTACTCGGCGTCGATTGGTGGCATGGCGACCCCGGTGGGCACCCCACCCAATCTGATCTTTGCCTCGGTCTTTGCCGATCAGTTCCCCTCAGCGGCCGAGATCGACTTCGCGGCCTGGATGCGCATCGGCGTGCCCGTTGCCCTGCTCATGCTGGGCACCTCTTGGATACTTCTGACCCGGTTCCTCCTGCCTCTTCCCGGGGAATATCGCCTGGGCGACCGTGGTGCGTTGCAGAGCCGCTTGCAGGCTCTCGGGTCGCCGAGCGCAGCGGAGTGGCGGGTGGCTGTTGGCTTTCTGATTACCTGTTTGTTGTGGGTCTTTCGTAAGAAGATCGGCCTGCCGCCGGCAGTGCACGACTCGACTATCGCTGCGGGGATGGTGATCCTGTTTTTTCTCGTACCGTCGGGGGCGAGCCTTGATCAGCCAAAGAGGCTCTTGGAGTGGTCGGACTCACGTGATCTGCCCTGGGGCCTGCTTCTGCTCTTTGGTGGCGGGATCGCGCTGTCCGCGGCGTTCAAGAGCAGTGGCCTGACCTCGTGGATGGGTGCCCACTTGGAGTTCCTGACCGATCTCCACGTGGTGGTGATGATCGCAGGACTCTGCCTGGTGGTGACGATGCTCACCGAGATCACCTCGAACACGGCGACGACGGCTTTGATCCTGCCGGTGCTTGCGGCGACGGCGGTGAGCACTGGGGTCGATCCCCTGCTTCTGATGGTGCCAGCAACCCTTGCGGCTTCGTGTGCCTTCATGCTGCCGGTCGCGACGGCGCCGAATGCGATTGTGGTCGGCTCGGGGGCTGTAGACCAGGCGGCCATGGTGCGGACCGGGCTGGTACTGAACGTCGTCGGGATCATCCCGATCACGCTGGTCGTGTTGTTGTTGCTCCGTTGAGCTTCGTCCTCAGTCCTTGCAGCGCGCTTCCATCACGTCGAGGCGCTGCTCGAGCTTTCTGAGCTTGCCGGTGACGCCTTCGAGTTCCTTGCGTAGACCCGCTACCAGGGGGCCTTCCTCGCCAGCTTTTGCGAGCGCAGCCATGGCCTTGCGGACTCTCGGTACCTGCTGAGGAGGCAGGTTGTGGCAGAGAGTCTCCATGGCGGCCAGCCCGCCGCTCTCGCCGAGGGCCTGTAGTGCCCGCCCCGCTGCTCCCCGCACCCCTACTATGGGGTCGCGGACCAGGTCAGAGAGAGCCTCCAGGGCCTGTTGCCTTCGGGCTGCATCCTGCCAGCGTCCGTTGTTGCCGAGGGCCTCGACGGCAGCGGATCGTATCGCTGGCTTGTCGTTACCGTAGGCGATGAGCTCGAGGATTCTGTCCATTGCCCCTTCGGATCGGTGCTTGCCCAGCGCACTACGAGCACCTCTGCGCACCAGGCCCCAGCCCTGCTGGTCGTCGGTCGCCGCGATGAGCAGGGGCAGGTCGGCCTCTTCTTGCTGGATAGCCAGCGCGCCCAGGGCGCCGGCGTGGCCCAGGTACGGCAGCTCGCTGCCTGCCAGCCAGGTACGCAGGGCGGCCGCGACCTGCGGGTCGCGATACTTTGCGCAGGCTTCGGTGATGTACCTCATGATTCGAGGGTCGGACTCTGAGCCGAGCTTCTCGGCCAGAACCAGGGCCGCCTCCTGCGCTCCACAGTCACCCAGAGCGCGAGCCATGACCATGCGCACCCCCCAGTGAGGTTCGCTGTCCCATGCCTTTGCGACGGCGCGGATGTTGTCTCTGGCCCGGGACGAGCACAGTGTGATCGCAGCTTGAATGCGGCCGGCCAGGTGTGGATTGTGTTCGGCTCGCACCGCTCGGCGGAGCATGTCTTCTCCCGGCTCGAAGTCGAGGCGATGGAGCACACAGGAGCGGGGATCAACGACGACCTGCTGTGGTGCGGCAGACATGGCCACGACCAGCGAGTGGTGCGCGCCGCTGACTTCGAGGCGATGCTCGCTCCAGTTCCCCTCGCTGTTCTCGATGGTCAGCTCGAGATCGAAGTGAAATGTGCCGATTCCCTTGTCTTTGTCGACCTGGGTCTGCTCCAGTGTGAACACGCCCTCGCCACGCTCGGCGTCGTGGCTGAAGCTGAGCTTAAGCTTGGGATATCCGGGGCTATACAGCCACTGGTCGAAGAAGCGAGCCAGGCTGCGTCCCGAGGCGGCTTCCAGGCAGCGACGGAAGTCAGCTGTCTCGACGACCTGGTGCTGGTAGGTGTCGACGTAGGTGCGCACACCTGACCAGAAGTCGTCACCGCCCAGGAGCCGTTGCAGCATGTGGATCCTAAACGCACCACCGGGGTAGAGGTGGTGGTCGTACATGTCCCAGCTGCTGTCAAAGTTGCGTGTGACGATGGGCCGTGCATAGCGCTTGTCGGCCTCATCCATGTAGGCCCACTTCTCTTCGTGGATCTGGTGCAGCAGGTCGTCCTCACCGTAGACATCACCCAGCCACGCTGACTCCATGTAGGTGGCCCAGCTCTCCTTGAGCCAGGCGTGACTGAAGTCGCGAATCACGAGCAAATCGCCGAAGTAGCTGTGTGCCATCTCGTGCAGGTTGACGAGATCGATGAGCCAGCCCCACTCAGCGTGCATGCGCTCATCGGCGATGAAGACATCGTCCCATGTGACCAGGGAGATGTTCTCCATGGCACCGCCGATGCCCTCAGCCGCCAGCTGGAAGTACTTGGGATAGGGGAAGGGGCAGGCCAGCTTGGCTGTCATCCAGCGCAGCATGTCGATGGTCGGCCCAAAGGCGCGCTGTAATTCTTCGGGCCTGTGGCCTGCGCTCGCAAAAAAAGCCACCGGCCGACCTTCGAAGTCCCCGGCCTCGGCGCGCACCAGGTCACCGACAGCGATACACAGCAGGTAGCTGGGGCTGGGCTGTTCCAGTTTCCAGTGAACAGTCTTGCTGCCGTCGTCATGCAGGTCCTCGCCGTCGAGCTCGCCGTTGGCCAGGTAGGTCCACTGGGAGTCGCCGCGCAGGTGGAAGTCGACGGTGGTGCGTACGTTCGGGTGATCGATGCAGGGCAGCCAGTAGCGTGCGCGCTCCGTCTCGTTGTCGGTGATTACGTGACGTGGTTGGTTGGGGTAGGCATCGTCGGGCCACGAGAAGCTCATGCCCGTGAGAGGAGCCTCGACGCGATAGTTGATGCAGAGCTCGCGCACCTCTCCATCAGTGAAGCCTTTGTCCCAGGTTATGTGCAGGTGGCGGCCGTCGTATCGGTAGCTGAGGGCATGGTCGCCCACGGCGGTAGCCTCGACGTCGAGCAGACCTACCGCATCGAGCTTGAGGCTTCGTGCCCCCGCGCTGTGCGAGACCAGGCGCGTCTTTATGGACGCCGTCGCGCTACGAGTCGCCAGATCAAAGTGGAATGAGATGTCCCGGTGGACGGGCTCGATGCGCAGGTCAGGAGCGTAGTGAGGTGCCACGCCGGGCGAACAGAAGTCGCTCATCTGGTGCCGTTTCTGTAGTTCAGGTGACGCGAAGGACTTCGGAGATGCTGGTGCGTCCCTTGCGGGCCTGTCTCATACCCACCTGGCGAAGCGTCGGGATGCCCTGCGCCTTCAAGACCGTCTTGTAGTCTTGAGCATCTGCCTTGCGCTTGATGAGCCCCCTCAAGTCATCGTCGATGACGACTGCCTCATAGATTCCCCGTCGACCCTTGAAGCCGCTGTTCATGCACTTGCGGCAGCCCTTCGGATGGAAGAGCGGGCTACCTGCTTCGATGCCAAAGTCCTCGTCCATGTTGCCCTTTGGCTTGAAGGGGTACTCCTCCCTGCAGTCGGGACAGAGCAGGCGGATGAGTCGCTGGGAGACCACGCCAACGAGTGCGTTGGCCACGATGTAGGGTTCCAGGCCCAGATCGATGAGCCGTGTGATCGTGGCGATCGTCGAGTTGGTGTGCATTGTCGAGAGCACCAGGTGCCCGGTCAAGCTGGCCTGGACGGCAATGGCAGCCGTCTCGGGGTCGCGCATCTCACCGACAAGAATCACATCGGGGTCCTGGCGGAGGATGGCTCGCAGCCCGCTCGCGAAGGTGAATCCGGCGCGCGGCTGTACCTGTCCCTGGGTGATCTGATTGAGCTGTACCTCGATGGGATCCTCAAGGGTGACGATGTTCAGCTTGCTGGTCTCCATCTCGTTGAGCATCGCGTAGAGGGTCGAGGTCTTGCCCGATCCCGTCGGCCCGGTGACCAGAAGCAAGCCGTCCGGGCGAGCGAACAGCGCGCGCAGGGTATTGAGTTGGCCTCGTCCCATGCCCAGCTTCTCGAGTGAGATCAGACTGTTTGCCTGCAACAGTCGCATGACGAGCTTCTCGCCGTGTACGCAAGGGAAGGTGGACGCCCGCAGCGAGGCAGTGCCTTTGGCCCCCAGCTCGACCTGGAAGGTCCCGTCCTGCGGTTGACGGGTCTCGGAGATATCCATGCGCCCGAGCACCTTGACTCGTCGACACAGGTTGCTGCCGATCTGAACGGATAGGTGCGATCTCTCAGACATCACCCCGTCGACCCGAAAACGGACGCGTGTGCGATCGCGCTCAGGCTCGATGTGGATGTCCGACGCTCGTGCAGAGACTGCGTCAGTAATGAGTTGATCCAAAGCACGGATCGTAGCGTTGGAGGAGGAGCCGCCATCGCTTCCAGGGGGAGGTGTCGCCACAGTCATCGGATAATACCGGGTTGTCAGTCCCGAAGCTCTCTCTGGTAAGAGTCTTGTCTGGAGACGCTGTCCTGATGACGGAGGTGTTGCTGTGTTGTGGAGTTTCGCACGGACGGTGGATTTCTCTTTGCTCTGGTTGCGACCTGGGGGACGATCTCGGGTGAATTGGACTCGAGTGAGAGTGATTCTTGGAGATCTTGAATGGTAGGGCGTCATGACGATGGAAAGGTTGGCCTGTTGGTTGCGCTGTGGGCGTTTCTCGTTCTCTCTGGTTGCTACGGGGTCTTCGGGCAGGACCCGAATCGGCAGGTAGGTGGGGATGACGATGACTCGGGCAGTGATGATGACGACACCGGAGGTCCCATTGAGCTCGCTCTACTGGAGATGCAGTGCATCTCTGAGGCGAGCAATGTCGTCACCACCATAGGACAGGCTTCTTCAGTTCAATTGCACGTCTCGGGGACCTTTGAAGATGGCTCCACTGGAGAGGTCGAGGGCGTCAGTTGGAGCGTTCTCGACAACTTTGGCGGCAGCATTAGCTCGTCGGGGCTCTATACGACACCGACAAACTACGGTGGTCTTGTGGTCATCGAAGCGGCGCACGACGAAAGCGGCTTGAGTGCGCAGTGCTCCATTGAGGTGTTCGTCGAGGGGGTCGACAACGAGACCGAAGACCCGGGTCTGGACAACCCCCTGCACGGGGTAACTCCTGAGCAGAGTGACGCTTGTGCTCCAGTGCTCTCGTACCCGATTGATGGCTCCATCATGGCCCGTGATCTGGCCCCTCCCGAATTCATGTGGACAGTCCCGGGGGGAAGCAACGTCACGGTGTTGATATTAACGAGTGACTACGCGGAAATTACCGTAGTCAGTGCGGGTAATAGCTGGCTTCCCGAGGCGAGTCAGTGGCTTGCGTTGGCGGGGGTAGACTCGACGGGAGGGCTCCGTGTGCGGCTCGTCTCGGGCAACTGGGACAATGGCAGCGGGGCCTTTACGGAGCCACCTTGTGAGGCGACCAGCCAGCACACCATTGGGGTGTCTGAGTTCGGAGCACCCGGTTCGGTCTACTACTGGAATCCGAGCAACGCGGGTTTGTGGGTGGTCGGCATTGGCGGGAGCGCTGCTCAGCCCTGGCTGGGTGAGGCCAACACCAACTGGTGCATCGGTTGCCACTCGGCCAACCTGAGCAACCCGGATCTGATGGCCTACAACTACGATGGCGGCAACGGTTGGGCAGGTGTCGTCAACGTCGGAGACCCCTTGAACCCGGTGCTCGGTGCGCAGGTGCGGCAAGGCAACTTCTTCACCCTCAATCCGCAGGGCACTCGCCTCGTGCGCAGCTTTCACGGCGTCCTCTACCTGGACGACATCCAGAACAGCGTAGAGATTGGAGCCCTGCCAACCAGCGGCTATGCAACCCATCCTGATTGGTCACCCGATGGCAGCGCGATTGTCTATTCCTCCTGTGGAAGCAACAACCAGGACTGGAATGTCTGGAACTGCGCAATTCGTCAGCTTGCGGTACTCCCCGATGGAAGCTTCGGCGCTGACACGGCGCTTGTTCCAGCCGACGTTGACTGGAACTACTACTATCCGAGCTTCAGCCCAGACTCCTCGTGGGTGAGCTTCAACCGGCACGCAGGGAATGGTTCCAGTAACCACAGCTACAACAACAGCGGCGCCGAGGTGATGCTCGTGGCGGCCTGGGGAGGCGCACCCATTCTCCTCGAAGAAGCGAGCCTGCCTGGACACGCGAACAGTTGGCCGCGCTGGGGCCCCACGCAGGGCAACTACTCATGGCTCGCTTTCTCCAGTCGCCGCCTCTATGGACATCAGACCAGCGGCAATGCTCAGGTGTGGATCTCGGCCATTGATCTCAACCTCGCGGTGCAGGGAGAGGACCCGAGCTTTGCCCCTCTGTGGCTCCCCGGTCAGGATGTAGCGGGGTCCAACCACACTCCGGTCTGGGTGCCACGAAGTTCCGGTTCTTGAGAGGCAACCCAAGAACGGCTTCACCCGAATTTGCCTAAAGTCCAGGGCCCCTCAGTCCGATGAAGATAGCGTCCACAGTGCCCCGGATTGAAGGGGTGCTGCGGCGGAACCGAACCGAGATGACCGATCGAGAATCAAGCGCAGCGGAGTGGGAAGACCCGGGGAGTTGGGATGGGCTCGTCCGGCTGTTCGACGACCTGGTACGAGACTCCTGGGGTGGCTACGACGGCAACGACGATCCTGCAGATGCGGTTGATGAGAGCAGCGGAGTGTTCGACTCCGCTCACTTCGAGATGTTGTTGAAGGAGACTCTCTCTGAGCTACGTCGGCGCTGCGACGAAGATGGCTATCAGCCCAAGCCGGGCGAAATCGCTGTTGTTGCGGCGCGGATAGTCGACTGGGAACGACTGCGACTGTTTGTCGGAGAGGGCGGGCGCGAGGAGATCTGCAAGTGGGTTGCTGACAGACTTGAAGAGCTGCTCGGTCCTGCGGACGACATTGGCCGGATACGTACCGATACGTTCGGGCTGCTGCTGCGCGGTAGGACGCAAGAGGAGTTGCCGGAGTTTGCCAGGCGCTGCGCTGAAGCGGTCGAGTCGGAGTCCGTTGAGGTGTACTCTGCAGAAGTAGATATTCAAGTTCGCGCTGCCGCAGTTTCGTGGGAGGGTGAGCGTGCTGACCGACTGGTCGAGCGTGCGCTTCGCGGGACGTCTGAAGACTGACCGCCCAGGCCGTTGCTCCCCGGTCGAGGGAACCGACGATGGCCAACGATCCAACAGAAAAGTCGTCCGCTTTGGGCCCGCAAGCTCAAGTTGAGGTGGATGCCTCGCTGGCGGCTCCCTACCTTCATGCCGCCAGCGACGCGCTCGGTCGATCCGACTGGGCAGCAGCGGAGGAGGCTTTCGCCCGAGGCTTGACCGTCTCCCCGAGAGACCCACGTCTTCACGGTGGTCTGGCGCTGGTAGCTATTCAGGAACAGGACTGGGATCGAGCCGTCGCCCACGGGCGTCAGGCGGTCGCCATGGGGGCAGGAAGCGCTGAGGTGGAGAACAACCTTGGCTGGGCTCTCGAACAGAGCGGCCAAGATGATCAAGCTCGTTCGGCCTATCAGCGTGCCTTCGAGACGGATCCGACCCGACCCGAGCCGATTCACCACCTGCTTCGTTTGGGGATCGTGCCGGGCTGCGAGGATGATCCAGAGGCGAGCACCAGTGAGATTGAGACCCTGCTGCGCCTGGATCTCTACCGCAATCTGGCGACTCAACTGCACGAGTCTCCCTGCGATCACACCTGGAGGGAGACATTTTCCTGGGCTGATGCTCGGGGTGCTCCCTGGGGTGAAGTGGTCGCATGGCTCATGAACCAGGGCGTGCACTGCGACTGCAATGTGTTGAGTAGCCTCATTCGCTTCGATGAGCACCTGGCTGACTCGGTGATCTCGGGAATGATGCTCGGCGACTCGACCGTCATGGCACGGTTGCTCTCAGCGTCGTCCGAAGTGAAGTTGCTCGATCCTGGTGATGTGCTCGATGACGCGGATCGGTTGCCGGGTCAGGAACACCTCATCGTGGCGCAATTGGTCGACGGCGGGGCGCGTGTCCAGATTCCGTCGCAGCGCTGCCACGCTGCCGTTGTGTACCAGGTGATGGGCGACCTCTTGCCGATGCTCGGAGCCGATGCGGCCATGGTTCTCACGGTGGACCCTCTCGCTCACCTTGGGCCCCGGCGCGTTTGGATGCTCGGCGGCCTGGCCGAGGCGGAAGTTGTCGGCACCTGGGATCTATTTGACTCCGATGGGGACCAGGTCGGTAGCGACATGCGTCTCTCTCCCATTCCGATTGCCATCGACACCGTGCCCCTGCAGTTGCCGGGTATCGACAGTGACAGCCTCGAGGCAGCGATTGCTGATGCCGGCCTGTCTGGGCCGGTGCGTGTTGATCCCGAGGGAGGGCGGTTGTGGTTTCACTCGAACGACGTCAGCGCCGCCGCAGATAAGTGGCTGGAGCTTCTTGCCCGTCTGTCCGGGTGGC
>CAZEIY010000052.1:10048-10525 GCA_964512375.1 uncultured Rickettsiales bacterium
CCCGAAGGTCATCGCTCTTTTGCGACCTGGCGGAATGGTTCGCAATATCGGCTTGCCGTGCTCGAGAGGGGTACTCCACTGGCCAATCTCGAACTCCGCCCGAGCTGGCCGTCCGAGCAGGATAAGCTTGATCTACCGCTGGACGAGACCGTGCAGTTGCTTGCTCGGGCGCTCTTCATGGGGCCGCGTAGCGACCGGTTCTTCTAGGCCGTCGGCTCTGCAGCGCTCAACCCACCAGACGCGTCAGTGTCTGGTTCACTCTTTGTATGTAGCCGCCGCCAAAGAGCCGGGCATGCACGAGAAGCGGGTACAGGTTCCAGATGTCGACACGTCCTCTGTAGCCGCGGTCCAACGGAAGACGCTCCTGGTAGGACGCGTAGAATTCGGGACCAAAGCCGCCGAACAGTTCAGTGAACGCCAGCTCGGCCTCTCGACATCCGAAGTAGACGGCAGGGTCGTAGATCCAGGCCTGTCCCT
>CAZEIY010000052.1:10553-13542 GCA_964512375.1 uncultured Rickettsiales bacterium
GCAGGAATTCGTCGATGCGCTCGCAGAATCGCTCGACTCTGTGGACCAGCTCGGCGGGGAATTGGGTTCGGGGCGCTGTTGCCAGGGGGAGTAGGCGACGCTCACCAAAGAAGAGAGCGCCGTTCCGTGGGTCGGCGAGGGGGGCGTTGTGCTGCGGCAGCGTGCCGATGTAGTTGTTCTTATGCCAGCCAAAGTGGGGCGCTGTCCGCTGGTGGATCGCGGCGAGACCCGCTCCCAGAGATTGAGCGCTCCTTGCTGTCTGTGCGCCGTCGAAGTCCACCCACTCCAGCACCAGAAAGTGAGCCCCCACCGCGAGGACTTCGGGCACTTTGATGAGGCCCTCGGTCTGCGTTGCTTCGGTCAGGGCCCGCAGGCCATCCGCCTCGAGGGCAAAGATGTCGTTGGGTGCTGCGTGGTTGTCTTTGATGAAGAAGCGTTGGCCGGCTCCCTCCACACGGAAGGCGCGATGGATGTCGCCACCGCTCACCGAGCGCACCTTGCACTGCTCGGGCTCCAGACCCAGAGCAAGGAGGGCTTCTTGTGGCTGCGCCAAGGGAGGGAGCCGGGCAGCCCTCAGTCGGGCTCTACCTGTTCGAGGGCGTAGTCGAGCAGGGGGACGATTCCACTCTGAACCAGCTGGAAGACCCGCTCGAAGCCGTCCATGCCCCCGTAGTAAGGATCGGGTACGTCGGGGCTGTCGGTATTGGGTACGAAGCTCATGAAGCGAACGACATCTGACTCGCTCCAGGCGGGCCGTCGGCTCCGGATATCTGTCTCGTTGCGAGAGTCCATGGCGACCAGAAGGTCAAAGTCGTCGAAGTCGGAGTCCTCGAGTCGCCTGGAGCGCATGTCGGTCAGATCGACGCCGTGGCCGGCGGCGACGCGAACATTGTTGGGGTCGGCGCCCTGACCGTTGTGATAGGCGGACGTGCCACACGAATCAACACTCACCTGGTCACTCAGACCGCGTGCGTTGATCTCATCGCGCATCAGTCCGTGGGCGAGGGGCGAGCGACAGATGTTGCCCAGGCAGACGAACAGAATGCGCATCAAGCTCTCGAGGCGTCGCGACGTCTGCGCACCAGCGCAGGCAACAGGGCGAGGAGCCAGGCCCAGTCGTGGCCTCTCTGGGCGCCTACAGCGTCACAGGAGCAGCCCTGCGAGCAGAGCGGGTCGGCGCCCGGCTGTAGGTCGTCGATGAGGCCATCGCAGTTGTTGTCGATGCCATCTGCGCAGTCTTCTCCTGCACCTGGGGCGATGGAAGCCTGGGTGTCATCGCAGTCGGGGCCACCGCAGGCAGCGTCTTCGAAGCCGTCCTGATCCGAGTCGCGAACGAAGCCCTCATCGATCACCCCGTCGCAGTTGTTATCGACCTCATCACACAGCTCGGGCGCGGTCTCAAAGATCGACGGATCGCTGTCGTCGCAATCGCCATCGCAGGGTCCGAAGCCGTCGCCATCGAGGTCGGGTGCGTCATCGGGGACCAAGCTGCAGTCCTGATCGATGCCGTCGCAGAGTTCGTCGTTGCCCGGGTAGTTGTCGTCGTTGTCGTCGTCGCAGTCCTTGCCACCGCAGGCGATGGAGGCCACTCCGTCCGAGTCCAGATCACTCAAGAGGTCGATGCCGTCACAGTCCTGGTCAATGCTGTCGTCACAGATCTCCAAGCTATCTGGTCCCAGCGAGGCATCGCTATCGTCGCAGTCCTCACAGGCGTTCGCGCCGTCCGAGTCCAGGTCGACGCCGTCCTGATCGATGTAGCCGTCACAGTCGTTGTCCAGAAAGTCCCCGCAGCTGCCCGGGCTGTCCCATCCCTCGCTGTTACCCGGGTACTGCAGGCTCGAGCCATCGTTGCAGTCCTCGCAGGCGTTCGAGCCATCACCGTCACTGTCGACGCCTGGATTCACGCCCGCGCTGCTGTCATCACAGTCATCGCCTCCCGCACAGAGGATGTCCACATAGGTGTCCTGGTCAAAGTCCAGGGCTTCGTCGAAGCCGCTGCAGTCCTGATCGATGCCATCGCCGCAGATGATGGCCGCACCCGGGTAGATCGTGTTGATCAGGTCGTTGCAGTCCTCGCAGGCGTTGAATGTGTCGTTGTCGTCGTCGATCCCGGGGTGAATGGAGGCGTTTGTATCGTTGCAGTCGTCGCCGCCGGGGCAGCTCGCGTCGAGGTAGTTATCGCTGTCTTCGTCGCCGCCTTCGTCGAGCTGAGTATCGCAGTCGTTGTTGATGCCATCGGCCGGGCAATCAATGGCCCCGGGGTTGGTGCTGGCGTCGTCGTCGTCGCAGTCCCCATAGGGGAGGCAGTCGCCGATCCAGCCATCACCGTCGGTGTCGTCGGGCTCGATGAGTGTGAAGTGCAGGCTCCAGCTGAACAGCGAGCCGGAGCTGGTCAACTGCGAGGTGTTGTCGGTGATTGTCAGGGTCCACGAGCCAATACCCTGTTCCCCGTCAAAGGCGTCCAGCGTGTCGATGGGCGTGAAGCTACCCGTCATTCCGGGCGGTGGCGTGTCTGTATCTACCGGGACACTCGCTTCGTCATCGAGCACAGTATCCGTGAGGGTCTGGCCGCTGGTCATGCCGCTGGCCAGGGTGATCGTGGTGCCTTGAGGTGAGGTCAACTCGATGGTGAGGTCTTCGCGGAAGGAGTGGTTGATCTGTAGGGTCACGTCCAGATCGTGAATGGGTCCGATGAGGCCCTGGACGGCCAGGGCGTCGGGGGTCACTGACGGTGGGCCGCCCCAGGTGGCGTCGGGGATGACTACGCCGCCGGGGAGATGACTCGCGACCTCCGGTGCTAACTGAGCGCCGGGTCCGCCGCCGATGTCGGTGTCCTGACCATCAGAGAGTCCGTCGCAGTCACTATCCACTCCATCGCAGACCTCGTCTGCGCCGGGGTAAATCGAGGAGCCTCCCTGTGTCGGGTCATCGTTACAGTCGTTGTCTGCGAGCGTGTTGATGTCTCCATCAGCGCCACACACCGTGTACG
>CAZEIY010000052.1:13642-16475 GCA_964512375.1 uncultured Rickettsiales bacterium
CAGTCGTTGTCTGCGAGCGTGTTGATGTCTCCATCAGCGCCACACACCGTGTACGAGTCGTTGTCTGCGTCGGGGCAAGTCTGCGCGTACGCCTCGCCGAGGAGCAGGCCCCCGTGGGCCACGATGAGGACGAAGAGGAACTGGAGCAGACGCATGGCCTACCCCATGATCCCTCGTCGCCGTCTCAACATTCCCAGCATTCCCAAGACGCCGAGCAGCGCCAGTCCCGAAGCATCACTGCCTGAGCCGATGTTGCCTTCGCAGCTGCAGCCACTGGGCTGCGATGCGCAGCTCTCGTCAGCGCCATCGATGAGCTCGTCGCAGTCGTTGTCGAGACCATCAGCGCAGTCTTCGGCCATGCCTGGGGCTATCCCGGAGTTGCCGTCGTCGCAGTCATCGCCGCCGCAGGCGAGGCGCTCTGCGCCGTCCTGGTCCGAGTCGCGGATGACGCCGTCATCGATCGTGTCGTCGCAGTCGTTGTCGATGCCATCGCACAGCTCCTGCACCCCGGGATAGATCTCGGCGTTGTTGTCGTCGCAGTCATCGTCACAGATGGGCACACCATCTTCGTCGGCGTCGTCCTCTCCGCCCTCGAACAGCACGTCGTCGCAGTTGTTGTCGATGCCATCACAGATCTCAGGGGCCGCTGGGTGGATGCCCTGGGCATCATCGTCGCAATCGTCGCCGCCGCAGGCAATGTCGAAGAAGCTATCTCCGTCTTCGTCCGTTTCGTGGGTCTCGCCATCGCAGTTGAGATCGACGCCGTCGCAGAGATCTTCTGCTCCCGGGTGAATGACGGCATTCGTGTCATCGCAGTCGTCACCGCCGCATAGGGCGGCGGTGCTTCCATCACCGTCTGCATCTGAGAGGAGGTCCCCTTCCAGGCAGTCCTGGTCGATGCCGTCATCACAGGTCTCGGTGCCGCCGGGGAGAGCGGTCGCGTCGCTATCATCGCAGTCCACACAGGCGTGAGCGCCGTCGCCATCGGCATCCAGAGTTGGGTTGATCGTTGCATCGCTGTCATCGCAGTCATCACCGCCGCTGCAGGCTTCGTCGATGAAGCCATCGAGATCAGCGTCGACGTTGTCGAGCGCCTCGTCGCAGTCGTTGTCGATGAAGTCACCGCACAGCTCGGGGTTGCCCGGGAACTGTAGATCCTGGCTGTCGTTGCAGTCCTCGCAGTAGTTGGAGCCGTCGCCGTCAGCATCAACTCCCGGGTTGATGGCGGCGCTGGTGTCGTCGCAGTCATCACCGTTCAGGGCGCCCGGAGTCCAGGTGTTGTTTGCTGAAGTCCACGTCTCGGAAGAGGTCCAGATGTTGTTTGCTGAAGTCCACGTCTCGGACGCTGCGGTGCAGCTTGTCTCATCGAGGATCGAGGCCAGCGAGCAGCTGCCTGCCGCGGTGCAGCTTGTCTCGTCGAGGATCGAGGTATCTGAGCAGCTACCTGCTGCCTCGCAGTCGGTCTGGTTCAGGATCGAGCCATCCGAGCAGATACCTGCCGCCTCGCAGGTTGCCTGGTCAAAGATCGATGGATCACTGCAATTGAAGACGCACTCATCGCTGTGGTAGCCGTCTCCGTCGAAGTCGGTCACTGCGTCAACATCGTCACAGTTCTGGTCGATGCCGTCGCCGCAGATCTCTGAGTTGCCGGGGAAGTTGCCACCGTCGCTGTCGTCGCAGTCATCGCATGCGTTACTGCCATCGACGTCGGCATCGACTCCTGGATTAAGGGTGTTGTCGTCGTCATCGCAGTCATCGCCGTTGATGCAGTTGACGATGCTGAAGTAGGTGTCTCCGTCGACATCCCCACCAGTGGTCAGGTCGAGATCGCTGCCATCGCAGTCCTGATCGATGCCGTCACCACACGTCTCGGGAGCCCCGGGGTAGACGCTCGGACCGGTGACTGGGTCAAAGTCGCAGTCTCCGCAGTTGTCGACGAAGCCGTCACCGTCACTATCGTCGAAGGTGCCGATAAAGAGGTTGTCGAGGTAGGTTCCCGGATAGCTGGCTACCGAGCTATCGGTGCTGTGCTTGAAGCGAATTGTGACGGTCTGTCCTGCATAGCTGCTCAGGTCGATGACCACCTCGGTCCAGCTGAAGTGCCAGTTTCCTCCAGCCGATGTGCAAGAGAACTCGGAGGTGATTGAAGGGTCTGAGCAGGCCCCGGTGTCGGATAGACCATCGGTGCAACTATCGCCATCGGCCAGGTCAACGAAGGTGCCCGATCCACCGTCGATCTGCACCGTGGTGTAGTCCCATAGGCAGTCGCTCTCGTTGTCCTGCCAGTACGAGAAGGAGAGCACAGACGCACCTGCGGGAATCGTGATGGCTGGGGTGTCCAGGTAGGCCTCGTTGCTCGTCACGTCGTAGTTGCCGTCGAGGACAGTTGCCCAGACCTCAGTGCCTGAGAGCGCCGCGCCGGGACCAGTGGTCGGTATACCGTGCTCCCAGATGGACGTGCTGAGTGCTGCTGCGGAGGCGATCATGCCACCGTCCGTGCCATCAAAGCTCGATGACAGAGCGACGGTCGCACCGACATCAAAGTCGGCGTTGTCATCGAGGCCATCGCAGTCGGAGTCCGTCGTGTCGCAGACCTCGGGCGCACCTGGATAGATGGTGGCGTCGCTGTCGTTGCAATCGTCGCAGGCATCGAACCCGTCCTGGTCGTCGTCGGTGCCGGCGCCTACGTTCGGGTCGGTGTCATCGCAGTCACCACCGCCGCACTCCACGGGGTAGTCGCCATCACCGTCGATGTCGCGATCGTCGGTGGTCCCGTTGCAGTCGCTGTCGAGTCCGTCGCAGACCTCGGGGTTGCCGGGGAAGGCGAGCACTT
>CAZEIY010000053.1:0-4920 GCA_964512375.1 uncultured Rickettsiales bacterium
CCAATCGTAGTGAGCGCATCATAGTTAGCGGTGGAGAAGCCGGTGTCCGTGCCGTCGCCGTAGTAGATGTAGCTGTCGATGATGTGGTTGCTGCCGTCCGACGTGCTGGCAAAGACCAGATCGAGATGGCCATCATTGTTGATGTCTCCGGCGTCCACGGCACGAGATCCGGCGGTGGGCAGATCGGTTCGATCGCTGACCGAGTAACCGCTCGGTGATCCCCAGTAGATGTAGGAATCGATGTGGTAGGCCGCAGGAATTCCGTCGTCGCGCTCATTGGCGAACACGATGTCGGGGTAGCCGTCGTTGTCGAGATCGGCGATCACGTTGCCCTTGGAGCCCATTGTGGGGAGATCAGTTCGTTGACTGGTCGAGTAATCGATGCCGGCCACTCCCGAGATGCCGTAGTACACGTAGGAGTCGACCTCGTAGTAGGTGCCATCCCAGGAGTTCGAGAAGACGAGATCGGGGATGCAGTCACCGTTGAGGTCGGTGCATGGGCCCGTCACCGTTACAACATCGCTGCCACTGGCTCCGTACTGATAACCGTCGTGGGGAGTGACCGTGCAGGTCCACTGTTGCCCATTGGCTGTGTCCGCCGAGGGGACGGTCAGCGTTGAGCTTAGGGTGCCGCCAACGAGTGTATGTGCGGTGGGGCTACCACCCACGGTAAAGGCGAAGTCGTAGCTGACCGGATCGCTCTCTGGATCGATGGAGGCGCCTGAAATACTGCACACCAGAGGATCGGTAGACGCTGGACTGCTCGGTGCGATGCTTACGCCAGGAGCGCTTGGTGGGTCGTTGCCAGGGGGCGGAGTCGAGTCGTCGTCGTCGCCGACCACTGTGTCGTCGTCGTCACCCACCGCGCTGTCGTCGTCGTCGCCCACCGCGCTGTCGTCGTCGTCGCTTACTACTGTGTCGTCATCGTCACCCACCGCGCTGTCATCGTCGTCGCCTGGCAGGCCGACGGTGATTAGCACCTGGTCGGTGTCAGAGGAGCCGTCGCCGTCGACAACCCGTAAGGTGATCGTGTGGCCTCCCTCGGTGAGGTCAGAGCGTAGGAACTCCGTGATGCCGTCACTGTCCGCGTTGCCTTCCAGCAGCGTTCCGTCACGGGACGAAGACCAGACTACGGTGAGATCCACTGATGCTGTCGCTCGATCGGTGACCTGGCCGCGGAAGCTGACCTCTTCACCGATGCTGGTGCTGTAGCCATCTTCTGGAGACAGAATGGCAGCTCCCGGAGCGCTGTTGTTGACGCTGAACGTAGTGTCCGAACATCCAAGACAGAGCAGCAGCGCGATGGTTAGTAGCGCGATTGCGTCCAGAGTCTTCATTCGATGGCCTCCCTCAGTCGAGCGTGCTTGTTCGCACGCGGCCGCTTCACATACCATCGTCGGCACCATCGTCCAAAGAACAAAGCAACGGGATGGTCAGAACCGCTCGGTCAGTGGCCGAACATCGAGGGCCAGGAAGCGGGTGCAACGGCCTTATGTAGAGACGATGCTGATATGCTTCTCGCTACTACTTAGAGTTGTCTCTCGACAGGTGAAGTGACACAGGAGGTTGTCGTGGCTCGGTTTTCGTATCTCTTTTGTTCCCTCATCACCGCTCTCGCCATCACGTCTTGTGCTGGAGTACAGCGAGGTCAGTCCAGTGACCGGATTAATGGGCTGGTCACCAGTATGGTCGACGGGGAGGAGAAGCCTGTCTCCACAGCAACGGTCAGGCTCTCTGTTCCCGGAAACGAGGACCTGATTGGTGTCGCAACGACTACTTTCGCCGGCACATTCTCTGTTGATCGGCTCTCGAATCGCCTCACTGAGCAGGATGCACAGCTGCTCAGAAATCAGGAGTATGTAGTCGAGGTTCAGGCACCCGAGCACTACCTCATGAAGCAACGCTTCACGTTTGAGAAGGGCGTTGAGGATTGGACCTTCATCATGATCCTAAAGACAGCAGATCTCGGCTCGGACGACTCGCTCCTGCCACCTACTGGCGAGGGGAATGGACTGACCTTCGGCGGCGCCGTACGCAAGGGAAAGTAGCTCTCTCTCAGCGCTCCTGCTCTGCCCACTCCGGCAGATCAGTGAGTTCTTCCACATCGCCGATGAGACCCCGAAAGAAGAAGTAGATCACGCTGACCAGGCCCATAGCCAGGCCGACCACAACCCCAGCGTCGATGATTCCTCGCCATGGCTGCGGCATCTGCCGAATAAACACGACCAGGGTGATGATTCCTGTGACCAGTGCCCAGCGAATGATCAGGGTCTTTCGGCTGGCGTGGTAGAGCGCCATACAGAAGATCGGAGCGAAGATCAGATGCCGGAGTGGTCGCTTCTCGGCGAGGTAGAAGGCGCGAGAGGCAGTTCGCGGGCCGACCCTCTTGTGGAAGCCCTTCCAGCCCTCGGTGTAGCTCATGTAGGCCGTCCAGATGACGAGAAACACCCAGTGGCCTGGTCCCATCGCGCCGCCCTGGATGGCCTCCAGACTGATGGGAGCGAGACGAGTGACGGCCCGGTAGAGCACCCAGACAAGTCCAGACGTGCCCCAGAGTGCGAGCAGGAAGCGGATCAGCGAACTCAGGTTCAAGACGTCGTTCCCATTTGGAGGTGGTCGCCGGGCGGGTCCGCGCAGAGCACGAATCCTGTTCTTTGGTAAAGCCGGTCGGCTCGCTATGAGCCGATCAGGCGATTCCCCAGTTCGCTGAGCCAGGCACCGTTCTCACCATGATTCAGTGATTCGGCGGACTCAGCGGAGAGCAGATCCTGCACCTCTGCGGTCGGATCAGCAATCTCGGCGAGCACCTGACGCAGGACTGCGTGCTCGGCGCTTACTTGATGATTCGCCTGCCAATCAGCGACCTGTTCGGCAAACGCAGTGTCACCGGCGAAGGCCTCTTCGACATCATTGGATGGACCGAGAGAGTTGATGGATGAGATGACGAGGTCCTTGCGCTCCCCGTAATGCATCCCCTGCAGCTCTTCGGGAAGGATCGGCCGGCCGATCCAGATGTCCTGCCGCCCCATTCCCACAGGAAACTCGAGGCGCTTGTCCAGGGTGGTGCGTGGCAGGGCGCCAACGAAGCGAATCGGTACGATCGGTGCGTTAACAGCCAGTGCCATATCGATGAAGGCGCCGCTCATCTTTTGTACGGGTGTCGTGCAGTCCAGCGAGCGGGTGCCTTCGATGTGTACCATCACCGAGCGTCCGGGCCCGGTCATCTCTTGCGCGAGTTCGCCGAGGATGCGCGGGAGGCTGGCCTTGTCTTCACGGTCGAAGAAGCTGATGACGCGGGGGTCTTCGACTTCTGGATAGGTGAAGCAGTGGTCAATCAATCGGCCCAGCCAGGTGGTGCGGTGCTCGTCTTTAGCGAGAGTTACCGTGGGTACCTCTCCAAGGGCTGAGGCGATAATAGAGAACAGCAGAGACTCGACACCGACCTGGTGGTTGCCCAGGTACAGAAGGCTGCGTCCACGCACCGCCTCAAAGGCTGCGGGATCTGTGAGCACAACCCGGCGTACGAAGCGCTGGATCAAGCCGTAATAGAGGTCCTCGACCGGCCAGGGGCCGCGATTGAACCACTTGCTCCAGAAATTCCGAACGGGGCTGATGTCGAGCGTTCCCAGGCCATCTCCACGGACCCGCACGGTGCCGTTCTTGTAGTTCTCTTTCAGATCGAAGGAATGGAGCGGTAGTCCAGCGGGAGCGATTCCCGGGTGTACGCCGTGCGCCCTGGCAATGTGCTCGCTGCGGGCGATATCCAACGTGTTCTTGCTTCCGTAGATGCCTTGAACGGTGCCGGGGAGCCAGTCAACAGCTTCGACCTGCTCGTCATTGAGCACGCTCTCTTCTTCCGATTGCTTGCTGAGGCTGAGGCCAGGCACGTATGCCTGATCGCGCAGGAAGGCCATCCGTTCTTCGGGTTTAGCGCTGCCCAGGCTGCCCTTCTCGAAGCAGGACTCGACGAGGCGGAACTCACACCAGACGCCATCCTTGCCAATCAGCTGTACCTTGAAGGCAGGGAAGTCTCTGCTGCCCAGGAAGCCGTCGGGACGAACCTCGCAGCGAATCTCGCCGTGTTCGGGTGTCGCACCGAAGAAGTGCATCTCAGTGATGAGCGCGGGATAGGCCACCTTGCCGGCGTCCATCTGCTCGTCCCACAGCAGCAGCCTGTCATGCGGAATACCGTGGGTGGCGCCATCCAGCAGCGCCGGATTGAGTCGTCCCAGCGGTACACCGGAGCTCGCATCGAGGACAGAGGATGCGCCTTCACCTGTGCGCACCAGCGAGCAGAGCACCTGAAAGGCGGGACCATGGAAGAGCTCTCCGTTTTCGTAGGGGAGGGAGGCTTTCTTTCCAGGCAGTGCGGTCAGGGCAGCGGGTCGATCCTTGTACTCACCGGTGCTGATCCTTGCCGAGGCCACTTCGCTCTCGCTGCCATCTGCCGCGACGTTCATCAGGCGGACAAAATCTCCTGAGCGCCGTGTGCGCAGGGATCGTGCCTGCGGAAGATCTACCCAGCCGTTGATTCGGATGTCGCGCATCGTCGTGATTGGGTCGGCACTCGACGCGCCGCGTGCGAGCAGGTCGACCATAGACATCATGGGTAGGGCAGGCACCGTCCAGGTGGGGCAGTGATCTGCGAGCCAATGGTCTACCTTTGGATCGAGCGTGTGAAGCTGTGGTGGCGGGGTTCCGCCAGAGACGATGCGCATGGCCAGTCCACTGGCTTCGTAGATGCGCTTGCCATCGACCCAGAGAGAAGCGTTTGCCACCGCTGTGGAGCAGTTCTCTTCACGGCGAATCTCGGTGATCTCAAGAGTTGAGCTGATGAGCTTGTTGGTGGGAATCACCTGGCCTCGGTACTTCCAGGTCATGGGTTCGCCCAGTCCCAGGGTCTCGAAGCGAGGATTTTCG
>CAZEIY010000053.1:4947-7168 GCA_964512375.1 uncultured Rickettsiales bacterium
CCTCGATGCCTAGCGAGCCAGGCTGTACCGGGTCCTGAAAGAAGTGGGCCTTGAAGAACCACTCGCCCGCATCGACGTCTTTCTCACCGCGAGCGGTACCCAGGCCGGCTTCGCCGCCTTGAACATCTACCATGGTCGCGCGATCCAGCATCATCAGCATGGGCTCAGCCAGCTTCGGGCGATCTTCTTGCCAATAGGCCTCCGGGCGGGAACTGAGATCGACGACTTCGGCGGCCGACGCATCAAGGAGGGCGCGCTGCTCATCGGTAGTAGGCAGGCCGATCTGATTCTCTAGAGCCGACTGCGGGAAGAAGCCAAACACGGTGTCCATCTCGTAGACGGGCACGCCGTCGATCGAGCACTCGACGTCGAATGAGACGATGATCATCGATGCCGTTCGCGAGGTGTTGGTGCTACGGACCTTCGTCAGCAGGGTTCCCGAATCGGGCAGCAGATCCACCAGGAGATTGGCGGTACCGTCGAGGTTGCGGAAGCAGAGCTCGGTGTCGGTGGTCAGAGCACAGCCCATGTAGGAGGCGAGCCAGCCGCAAGGTTGCAGCGCAGCTTCGAGCAGCACGGCAAAGGGCATCGCGCGGCAGCCGTTCTCGTCGAAGTACCAGGCGCTGGGATCAATATCGAACTCGACATCGACCTCCATGCCGTCCTCCATAGAACCCACAAGCCCCCTGGTGCGCGTGACGCGCGAGAGGAAGTGATACGGCGGGTTGGGAAGGCGAGCGACGCGTCCGGGAGCATCGAAGCGCTCATAGATGGGCCCGAATGCTTCGGAGGGGCGGCCATTGGCGCAGGCGACCAGTGAGCGGTAGTCGAAGGGGAACTCACCGGCGTGAGCAACTTCCTTGGGCTCGACGTAGCCGTCCAGCAGCTTGCTGCCCTCGTCCAGAGGCCAGCTTGGAGTCAGCTGAAGCGCGACTCTGCGGGCGTGGAAGGCCTTGAGGCCGTCGACGGTGCACAGCAGGTCTGCGTACAGCATGGGAATGGGCCCGTCGTGCACCTCTTCGACAAAGAGCTCGTAGGTCAGCGTGCCAGAACGGGGAGTAACCTGGCCGCGACAGCTGAGTGCAAAGGGCTGATCAGAGACCGGTTCGAAACGCCATCCATCGTGGCAGATGGTGTAGCCGAGAGCGCTCATGTAGAAACCCATCAACTGCAGACAGCCCTCGAACATCAAGGTGCCCGGCATGCACGGGTCGTTCCTAAAGTGTCCGTCGAAGAACCACAGGTCGGGTTCGATCTTCAGCGTTGATTTTGCGTAGCCGCGACCCCACGGGCCCCCCTTGGCGTTCAGATCGGTGACATCGCCGAGCAGCAACATGGGACCGTTCTGGATGCGCGGCGTGCGGGTGTGCGGCTTGCACAGCTCGAAGCCTTCGCCAAAGCACTGCCATGGCCGACCATCAGCGAAGGCGCGTACCTCTGCGGTGCTGAACTCACTCTTGCTGGTCAATTGGTAGGGCTGGTCGAGCCGAGGATTGGGTGCGAGCTCCTGCTCCTGGGGAGTCCACAGGCAGCCATCGGAGTCGGCGAGCTCGGCATCGGTGAAGAAGCCTGCCTGGCCCTTGCGTACCGACAGGCGCACCTCGCCGTCGCTGCGGCAGTCCGAGTGGAAGAACATCAGGCGAACGTCACCTTGTGTGGCGTGTCCGTCCATGTGGATGTCGTACTTCAGCGTCTCACCCACTGCCGGCAGGCCACCGTGGTAGGTCAGCTCGCAGCCGAGCAAGCGATACACGCGCTCGCCGCGGTTGGTGAAGTCGACGCCCAGGTATGAGATGAGCATCAGATCGGCCTGACCACTCTCGATCATGATGCCGGCGGGCATGTGTCCCTGGTGCATAAACCAGCGGTCCGACTCGACATCCGACTCGCTCCAGATTGTGCCCTTCCCCATGGACCCGGGAACTGCATCGAGGCCAGTGACACGATCTGCGAGCAGAAGGGGCGGCTCGGGCATACGCACCTGACGGACGTAGTCGTCCTGGACGCTGAACATCTCGCCGTAGATCTCGCTGATCGGACCGCTGGAGTGGATCTTGAGCTGCTCGAAGTCAAAGGTCGGGCCGGTGGGCTCGGGCAAGATCGCAGAAATGACAGCGCTAGGCACTACTGGAGTTGAAACAACCGGAGTCGAAACAACTGGAGTCGAAACAACCGGAGTCGAAACAACTGGAGTCGAAACAACCGGAGTCGAAACAACCGG
>CAZEIY010000053.1:7268-14090 GCA_964512375.1 uncultured Rickettsiales bacterium
AAACAACCGGAGTCGAAACAACTGGAGTCGAAACAACCGGAGTCGAAACAACCGGTGCAGGGGCAATGAGTGGAGCTTCGCTGCTAGTTGCCACCCCAGCTCCTGCTGCCTGCAACAGAAGCGCCATGCTGTGTTCCTGTAGGGCGAGGAAGCGTTGGTGAAGCTCGAGCTGGTGGCTGAGGTGCTGCTGTTCACTCTCGCCCATGGCCGCGATCTGTTCGCGCAGAGCGACGAGCCGGGCATCGGCGGGTTCGTTGGTGGTCACAGTAGTCGCTGCAGAAGCGACTGGGGCCGTCGCGACGGTTACCGCGGGGACTCGCGTACTGGCTGCCAGGGGGGCAACAAGGCCCGCGGCGGCAAGCGGAGCCTGTGGGACGGCGGCGGGTGGAGCTGAGGAGGTCTGCGGTGGCAGGACCGCAGCGGGACGCGGGCTGTTGCCCGAGATGGAGGGCAGGGTCGGGGCCTGGGGCATTGTCTGCATAGGATTCTCCGGGCTCGCTTCGTCGCGAGACGGAAGGGGCAGGTTGTGAATCGGCTGTCGGTGGGCGGCGAAGCTCAATTTGGGAGCCGCATTCACTTCGGTAGGAGTGAGCCTCTTGAGCAGAGCCTCACAGTTCAGGGGTATTCCCGCCGCGAGGAGTGCGGCGATGGCGTCAACGAGGGGCTCGAGACCGCCACCTTTGCGATCGAGGGAGACGATGACCGCATCACGTTCGCCAAGAATGTCGCTGATCCAGCGCGAGCAGCTGCCTTGAGGGCCGTGCTCGACGAATACGCGTACGCCATCTTGCCAGGCAGACTCGATGACTCGGCGGAAGTCCAGCGTCTTGTTGCTCTGCTCGAGGATGGCCTTTGCGCAGGACTCTTCGTCAGGAAGGTAGCTTCCACCCGGACCAGCTGAGTAGACGCGCAGACCATCTTGAGGGCTCACTTTGCGGCGATGCAGCGCGAGCCAGGGCTCAGATACGGCATCGAGAAGGGGTACATGTACAGCCAGGTCGTAGTGCAAGCGCAGGCAACGATGCTTACCAATGACGTCAATCAGTCGGCTGCAGGAGGCGGCCGAGCCGGAGACGATGCAGTCGGTGTCGGTATGAATCACCGAGAGAAAGAGCTGCTCATCGGCATCGACCAGGGCACAGACCTCGTCGTGGGGCGCCAGCACCGTCCAGGTCTGCCAACTGCTCAGCTCGCCGAAGGCGTCTTCGACGACTCTCATCTCACCGCCGATGAGTTTGGTGAACAGACCGCTGTCGGCAGCGTCACGAATCATCGCGTCCATGTCGGTCCAGATGCCGCTGGCAAAGAGCGAGTTACTCTCGCCAGAGGAGTAGCCGAGCACTGCCTTGGGTTTCAGTCCCAGGTGCTCTCTGCTGAGGATTGCATGCAGCTGAGAGAGCGCTGAGGATGACCACAGTCTGTGCAGGGCATCAGGTTGTTCGCCCCAGGGTGCATGCAGGGCGGTCGCCGCCTCTCCGGACATGACTACCAGGGACTCACCGAGCTCAGGGAGGGCTTGCAGCAGCTCTCTTCCCATGCCCTCGTAGGCAGAGCCGGCGCCGGTAAAGACAAACGCGAGATCGCCCGAGATGGATTGCTCGCGGAAGTGCACACCGGGACCGGCTGGGACGCCCTTCTTGATGTGCAGCTGTGCTTTGGCGAGGCGATCTTGTCGTTGTTGTTCGCTGTTCGAGATGATGACGCAGCGACACTCGCCGTGGTCACCCTCGCTGCCCGCGGCGAGGGCCGAGAGCAGGCTGGTACGATCTTTGGCGCCGAAGCGGTGCAAGCGGGGCACCGCTAAGGTTGCTGTGGGTCTACCGTGGGGACGCAGAGTGAAAGGAAGGCCGCTGCCGAACTGGAACCGCGCTTCGTCCTTCTTATTCAACCAGGGTTGGCCGTCAACATCGCAGCGGTGACTGGTGCACAGGGCGGCGCTGATCAGGTCGCGCAGGCCGCCAGCGGCCCAGCTGTGGCCGAGCCTGTCGTCGAGACAGAACGAGGGAGCAGCTTCGGCGCCTTCGTTGATGGTCGCCAGGATCTGTTCTCCGTCTCGCTCGGCATCGACCAGGCGCTTGAGCACCATCACGACGGCGGCATCGCCCAGGGTCGAGGGCTCGCCATTGCGGTCCGCCATGGCCTGCGCGTGGACTTCCTGGCAGCTGAGGTCGACGGCAGCGACCAGTGCGGCATCTAGCTCGCCGCTCCTCAAGGCGCGCGCAGCGAGTTGCAATCCGCGAAGCCCCGAATCGGTGCCAGCGGAAATGGAGTAGCTGGCGCCACCAAGATCGAGCTGGCTGTTCAGACGGTTGGCTGGGATGTTCGGCATCGTGCCCACAACGCCCGCTGAGGTCAGCGTTGGGATGATGTCGTCGGAGCAGCGCTGCAACCACTCGCTGTGCTCGTGCGGATCAAGCCCTGAGTCGCGCAGGCGCTGCGCCTGGCGCCAGCGCAGGCCGTAGCGACAGACCTCGGCATCGGGCTCCATTCCCACGAATACACCGGTGCGGTTCGACGGCAGGGAGGCGCATTGCTCGCGAGCCTCGCAGGCGGCTGCCAGCAGGGCCAGTTGTTGGGGTAGCGTTTCGGCCAGGTCGTTTGGTGGAAAGCGCAGACCACGCAGGGGAAGTTCGATCTCCCTGGTGCGAGCTTCGGACTCTTCGCTCTGGTGTTCGAGGAGTGAGTCATTCGCGAGCAGCAATCGGCTCAGGGCCTCCCGGTCCCCGGTGGACCCGACTACAGAGCCGACGGCGACAATTGCCAGTGGCTCCTGTCCGAGAAGAGCCTGCGCCCCAGTGTCGTCCAGGCTCATGTCATCTTCGCTGACCAGCAGGTGGGCGTTGTTTCCACCGAAGCCAAAGGCGCTGATACCCGCGATCCGGGGCCCCTCGCAGTTCCATGGCTCGCTTGTATGCAGCACGCGCAGGGGACTGCCGCTAAGCGCTGGATTTCGTATCTCAGCGTGGAGCGTGGGCGGCCGCTGCTCGTGACGCATGGCCTCAAGCACCTTGATGAGCCCTGCGGTTCCTGCGGCGGTGATCAGGTGGCCCATGTTCGACTTGAGTGATCCAATGGGCACGGACTCGCAGCCCGCATAGACCGAGGCAGTGCTCTCGATCTCAGTCGCATCTCCTACCGAGGTACCCGTTGCATGACATTCCAGCAGCGAGACCTGCGAAGGAGAGATACCCGAGACCTCGTAGGCTTGCTCAAGGGCACGTTTCTGGCCCTCACATGCTGGCGCTAGGAAGCCGCGGCCGCGGCCATCGTTGGACAATCCAACACCGCGGATAACCCCATAGATGTGGTCGGCGTCGTTGCGCGCATCTTCGAGCCGCTTGAGCGCTACAAAGGCGGCTCCTTCGGCGGGCACCAGGCCGTCTGCATCGGCATGGAAGGGCCGGGATTGCCCGCTCTTGCTCATGGCGCTCAGAGCTGTGAAGCCAACGTGGATGAAGAGATCGTCGGCGCAGTTCACAGCACCGGCGAGGGCGAGATCGACCGAGCCATCTTGCAGCTGGTTGCAGGCGATCTTGATGGCATAAAGCGAGCTGGCGCAGGCGGTATCCAGACACATCACCTGCGGCCCCAGGCTCAGCGCTTCCCGGACCAGCTCCGCAGCCCCTGATGCCATGAAGCGGTTGCGCGCGTCTGGGAGTGTCTGCTCGCCCTGCCATAGCGCTTCTGCGTAGCGGGTCATGCCCGCTGAGGGGAAGCCAAGATTGCCGAAGGTGGCGCTGACGCGGCTTCTATTCACATCACCGCTTCGGTCGTCCCCTGCATCGGCGAGAGCAGCTCGAGCACAGTGGAGTGCCCAAAGGAACAGCGGATCGAGGTCGTCAAGGTCGTGCGCCGGCACAGCGAAGCCGGTGGGGTCCCAGATGCGCTCGAAGCCTCTGACGTAGCCCCCTCGATCAGACCAACTGCGGTTGTCGCTGGGCTCCTTGGGCGTACAAAGAACGTCGCTGGCGGGCGCTCGCCACCGACCATCGGGCGCAGAGCGGACCAGATCGCGACCTTCGGATACAGCCTCCCAGAGCTGCTCCGGGCTGAGCGCGCCGGGCAGTACGCAAGCGCGTCCCACAATCGCGATAGGAGAGAACATCGTTGGCCTTCCGCTGGGCTCGACTCGCTAGTTACTGTCAGGCCGAAGGATCAACTCGACATTCTTGAACTCGGTGAACAGCGCTCCGCTCTCGTCCGCGAAGCTGATGTCCGCGATGCCCTTGCTCTTACCTGAAGGACGGCAACGAGCAACACAGGTGACGGTCCCCTCGGGCGGAGTCTCGGCATGTACCAGGGTCTGGCCGATTCCCATGGGCAAGGCCGCGCCTCCCATGTGCTCGCGGGCCCAGAGAAGGAGCATCTGTAGTCCGCCATCGAGGGCTGCTACGTCCGTATTCCAGTGTTCCCAGCCCCATTGTGCGCTGTCGACGCCCTTGAGCTTGCCGGAGATGCCACCGTTGCCCACTCCATCCACGTCTTCAATGACCTGAAAGCTATCGGTGTGGAATAGGACGTCGCCGTAGACTGGTGCTCCACCCCAGTCATCCAGGGCTGGTTCAGGTGCCTTGCCGCCACTGGCAGGAGTTCTGGTCGAGACCATCTGCGCCTGAGCGCGATAGTGGAGGGTGCCATCGGCGCTGGAGAGCTCAAGGCTGAGCAGGGCGCCGTAGCCGTTGCTCAGTTGCTGGCAGGACAGTACGAAGCGATGTCCCTGGCCGTTGAAGTCCTGCAGGCGGATGCCCTTGAGCACCTTGAGGTCGTCGATGGACTGCAGCTGCAGGTCGGGGCGGAAAGCCCGGGCCATGCGAGAGAACCACTCGAGGGCCAGGGCGACAGGCACGACCACTTCACCTTCAATGGCATGCCCTGCGAGGTAGCTGTGGGTCTCGTGGTTTATGTTTACCTCGAGGTTGAGTTTGCGCTCATCGGCACCGACAACCAGTAGAGCCTCGGGGCGGGGCTCGCCGCCCAGCACCAACTCCACCTGTCCGGGCTGAGCACCGCAGAGCTCATTAGCGAGCATGGAAGCCCCTATATCGAGGGGAATCATCGGTACACCCAGGCTGGCGAAGTGCTCGCGCAACTGAGGGCTGACCATGCCGCCTTCCCAGGGGCCCCAGCCGAGGGACTTGACCAGGGTCTTGCCACCGCGGGCTCTGGACTCGGCCCAGGCGACCTTGTTGAGGATCTCGTTGGCCATGGCGTAGGTACTCTGTCCATTGTTTCCGCAGCGCGCAGACACGGAACTGAACATGCACATGACAGCCAGCGGGTCCTCTGCAAGGCCAGCGAGAAGAGTTCGTAGTCCCTCGATCTTGGTGTTGAACACGCGATCGAATTGCTCGTCGGTCTGGTCGGCTATGAGGCGGTCGGCCAGAACTCCAGCGCCGTGTACGAGCCCCTTGATGGGGCCCCAGTCGCTGCGGGTCTCGGCGAAGACGCTCTCGACAGCGGCCTTGTTGGTGACGTCTACGGAACGGTAGCGAGCCTGGCCACCTGCGGCCGCGATGGCATCGAGGGTCGCATGGATCTCTCGGTTGCTGAGCACTGCTCGAACCTGGGAACTCAGTTCGGCGGGCGAGAGCTTTGCGCCCGCACTCTTTGCCTGACCGAGCAGAGCCCGCTTGAGGCCAGCATCGTCTGGAATGCCAGCGCAGCAGGACGGCTCGTCGCTCAGTGCGCTGCGTCCCAGCAGCAGGAAGCGGCCGTGGCACTCTGCAGCCCAGCGGATGATGCACGACGAAGTGACGCCTCGGGCTCCCCCGGAGACAACGACTACATCGTCGCTCGAGATGAGCTGTTCTCCTCGTTGCACGTCGCAGGCGAACGAGCGAGGGGAGACTCTCTTTCCGGCTACGTTCAGGCCTACTTCGAGTTCGCCGCCACCGAGCAACAGCTCGTCAGCGAGCACTCGGGCAAGGCTGGCATCATCTCGATCACCGCGTTCCAGGTCGATGGCCTTGAGGGAGGCAGTTGGCCACTCCTGGCTGGCTGTCTTGATGAGGGCTGGAAGGCCGGCGAGCCAGGCACGCTGCGGAGCGTGCTCGGTCGTGCCGAAGGCGCCACCGGTGTCTTGTACCGTGACGAAGAGGCCACCGTTTGTTGTGAAGTTGGGCGCAATGCTGCGGGCGACAGCGTAGGCCTCGCGTTGAGTTGCGATCGCAGCGTCGGCATCTACGACGGGCCGTAGGCCGCCGAGAAAGATGACTGCGGTGCTTGTTCCGTCGATGGAGTCCGTCGCCCTGGCATGGACGCCGCGGCCCTGCAGCTCATCAGCGAGGGCCTGGGCAAGGGTTCCACCGTCACTGGTGATGAGCACTTCTCCGGCTCCGAGCAGTCCGGTCTGGGCGAGGCCGACTGCCGGAGTGGGTACGAGCTCAAGAGCAAATCGACCCAGCTCGGAGGTGGGAGTGGACGGGGCGCTCGATTCCACTGGAATGGTAGAGGGGGGGGACGGCATGGCAGCTTCCCCACCCATGAGTCCCTGCATGTAGTCGACGATCTCGCCGAGGGTTCGCAGGCTTCCCATGTGGGATGCGTCGACCTCGGGCATGCCCGGAGCCTGGTCTTGAACGGCAGCGAGGATCTCTACTCGCTTGATGGAGTCGATGCCGAGATCTCCCTCGAGGTCCATGGTCAGCTCGAGCATCTCAGCGGGGTAGCCGGTCTTGTCGGCGACCACGTCGAGCATGATGGCGTGCAGGTCGACGCTCGGTGCGGCGACAGGTGCGGCAACGGGTGCGGCGGCGGGGGCAACGTCGCCCATGAGTCCCTGCATGTAGTCGACGATCTCGCCGAGGGTTCGCAGGCTTCCCA
>CAZEIY010000053.1:14190-16471 GCA_964512375.1 uncultured Rickettsiales bacterium
ATGATGGCGTGCAGGTCGACGCTCGGTGCGGCGACAGGTGCGGCAACGGGTGCGGTGACAGGTGCGGCAACGGGTGCGGCGACAGGTGCGGCGACAGGTGCGGCAACGGGTGCGGCGACAGGTGCGGCAACGGGTGCGGCGACAGGTGCGGCGACAGGTGCGGCGACAGGTGCGGCGACGGGTGCGGCCTGGACGGGGTGGGTATGGGTCGTCGGTAGACCCGAGAGCCCAGCGAGGGCAGCAATAGTGGTCTCCATCGAGCGCAGATAGGTGCCGTGACTCTCAGCCATTGCTTTCTGGAAGGAGCTGTGGGCTGCGGAGTTCTGGCGCTGAGCCTCCTGCCATGCTTCAAGCCAACCGGCGGGTAGCTGAGTAGGTGTCGTGGGGTGGGTCATGCTGCTCTCCATCGATTGGCTGGGTACTGCCATCGATCGTGGCGGTGGCGCTTGAGGCGCGGGGGAAGGGCTCGAAATGGGGGGCACGTTCTGCTTCACTTCTGGTGATGGGCTACTTGTCGTTGCTCCTTTGGGAGCGGCAATGGGAGCCGGGCGAGGAGTGTTGGGGTTTGGCTTCGGAAGGGCCGCAGCGCCCCCCTTGGGCGGATAGACCTTGCCGTGGTTGGAGCCTGAGATGGGCACAGCGAGCTTGGGCTTCTTGCGAGCGGCGACATCGACGGGCTCTCCATATCCTGTCCACAGCCCTGCCAGGTCCATCGCAGTGCCGGCTGCAACGAGCTGTGAGAGGCCACGCAGGAGGGACTCGATGCCACTTCGTCCACGGCGGTCGAGGGCGAGTGCACGATGCTCACGTCCCTTGAGGCTGTTGCCAACCAGGCCGGTCAGGACGGCGCCCGGTCCCACTTCGATGAAGGTGCGGATGCCACTGTCAGCCATCTTTGAGACCAGGTCCACGAAGCGAACGGGACGAGCGATCTGTTGGGCCAGGCGCTGCCTACGCTCGGCGGCGCTCGATTCGTATAGAGCGGCAGATTCGCCCGACCAGCAGGGCAGGGTTCCTTCGGCGAAGTCGACCTCGTCGAGGAACTGTGCGAAGGGGATCGAGCTGTCAGCGACCAGGGGTGAGTGGAAGGCGGTGCTTACCTGGAGGCGTTGAGCGCGAAGACCTTCTTTAATTAGGGCTGATTCCGCAGCATCGATGCCTTCTGTTGTTCCAGAGATGACCACCTGGGTCGGCGCGTTGTGATTGGCGACAACGACATCGTCGCGTGAGAGCTTCTCGAGAACCGCTTCGACCGCTTCGACCGATGCAGAGACAGCACTCATTGAGCCAGGGGCTTTGCTTGCTGAAGCCATCAGTTCGCCGCGCTTTCGGGCCACTTTGAGCAGGTCTCCTTCGCTGAGCACGCCAGCAGCGTGCAGGGCGGTGACTTCACCGAAGCTGTGTCCTGCGACAGCCTCGGCTTTGATACCCAATTCTTCGAGCAGAGAGAGCAGAGCCGCGCTGGTGGCACCAATTGCTGGCTGTGCCCACTGTGTGGCACGCAGGGTGTCGGAATCCTCGGCGAGATCCTCGTCATTGAAGCGGGATATGGGAAAGACCACCTGGTCGAGGCGCTGAATGGAGTCCATTTGCACATCGGAAGATCGGTCCCAGGCGCCTCGAGCGGCATCGAAGTGCATCGCGAGGGAGCCGCCCATTCCCAGGTATTGGCTTCCCTGGCCGGGGAACATGAAGGCGACGCCTCCGTCTGACTTGCCGAGGCCGTAGGAGCATCCATCGGGTCGGTCGAAGGGCTTCCCTGGCTGCGCTTCGATGAGGTCGGCTAGCGCCAGCAGTCGCTGCTTCAACTCGTCGGCGGAGGAGGCGAGGATTGCGAGGCGAGCGTGGGCTGTTGCATCGAAGCTTTGAGCCGTCTCCCAAGCGAGGCGTTGGAGCATTCCCTTGCTGCTGGCTCGCTCGGCGAACTTGCGCGCCGTAGAGGCAATGCTGCCGCCATCAGGCCCGGAGATCGCGATGAGTTCTACGGGGAGGGAGCGGAGGCGGGCAGCCTTTTCTCCGTCCCCGACGTATTCCTGTAGGGCGATATGGAAATTCGATCCACCGAAGCCGAACGAACTTACGCTGGCGCGGCGAGGATGGTCACTGGGGCGAATCCATGGGCGGGCTTGCGTGTTGATATGGAAAGCTGAGTTCTCGAGATCGATGTTCGGATTGGGCTCATCCACCTTGATGGTGGGTGGCAGCACCTTGTGGTGCACGGCCATCACCGCCTTGAAGAGGCCTGCCGCACCTGCGGCGGCTTTGGTGTGTCCGATCTGCG
>CAZEIY010000054.1:0-4595 GCA_964512375.1 uncultured Rickettsiales bacterium
AGTTGGAGGCCGACTACAAACGCGAGTTGCAGGGCGATCACGACATGGTCTTCAATAAGCTCTACGCGCTGGCCAACATGCCCATCAGCCGATTTGGTGCCCGTTTGCTGGCAAAGGGACATTACCACGACTATATGGCCCTGCTGCGGGATTCATTCTCATCGGCGAACCTCGATACCGTAATGTGCCGCGATCTGATCAGCGTCGACTTTAAGGGTTTCGTGTATGACTGCGACTTCAATCAGATGTTGGATCTTCAGGTCGAACTACCGAAACCCACCCACATCGACGACCTGTTCGACCTCGAGCAACTCGATGGCCGCCTCATCAAGACAGCGAGCCATTGCTATGGTTGTACGGCGGGCAGCGGCTCGAGTTGTGCTGGCAGCATCTCCTAAGACAAGACCCTGCGGATAGAGATCCTTCCCCCACAATTCTATAGTCAGAATTGGGAACCCCTGGTGAAGAGAGCGCGCCGCACATGAGCGAGAAGAACAAGCCCGAAGAAGACGGCTCGGTCCTGACCAGGGAGCGACAGACCACCCGCACGCCGAGGATGTACAAGGTGGTTCTACATAACGACGACTACAGCCCCATGGAGTTCGTCGTCGCCGTGCTCGAGCAGATCTTCCATCTCAACCAGGAAGACGCAACTCGGGTCATGCTCGAAGTACATAACAGTGGCATCGGCGTCGCTGGACGCTATACCTACGAAGCAGCCGAGACGAAAGTTCAGCAGGTGCTGAGCACAGCCGAGGCACACGAGCATCCGCTGCAATGCTCCATGGAACCCGACTGACATGCTGACCCGAGAACTCCAGCAAACACTGCGCCGGGCACTCGAGTTGAGCCTCGAGTACCGCCACGAGTTCTTGCTGCTCGAGCACCTACTGCGTGCCATGCTCGACGATCCCAGAGCCTCCGAGATCCTGGTGGCCTGTGGTGCCGACATCGACCAACTGATGGTGAGTCTCGACGCCTTCCTGAGCGAGCAGCTCGAACCACTTCCGCAGGACAGCGACGTCGAGCCGCAGCAAACGCTCAGCTTCCAGCGGGTCTTACAACGTGCCGCCATGCACGTCCGCAGCTCAGGACGTGAAGAGATTGACGCCGGGAACCTGCTGATTTCGATGTACCGCGAGCCCGAGTCCTACGCCGTGTATCTGCTGCAGCAACACGAGGTGAGCCGGCTGGATCTCGTCAACTACGTGAGTCACGGAATTGCCAAAGTACCGGGTAAAGACCGGCGTCGGGTTCCCAGCGGCACCGAGCCGGACAGCGCGCCCGAGACCGAAGATGCCCCTCTAGCCAGCTACTGCACAGAGCTGGTCGCCAAGGCTGCGGCGAAGAAGATCGATCCGCTCATCGGTCGCCAGATGGAACTGGAGCGCATGATCCAGGTGCTCTGCAGGCGCCGGAAGAACAACCCGATCCTCGTCGGCGACCCAGGAGTCGGCAAGACGGCGCTGGCGGAAGGACTCGCTCTACGAATCCACAGTGGTGACGTTCCCGAAGAGATGCGTAACACCAGGGTCTACTCGCTCGATATGAGCGCGGTGCTCGCCGGGACCCGCTACCGAGGCGACTTCGAAGAACGCCTCAAGGCCTTGCTAGCTGAACTGTGCAGCAGCAAAGACAACATTCTGTTCATCGATGAGATCCACACCATCGTCGGTGCCGGGGCGACCACGGGCGGCACCATGGACGCGTCGAACATGCTCAAGCCAGCGTTGGCCTCAGGTGAGCTACGCTGCATTGGCTCGACTACCTTCAGCGACTACAAGGGCGTCTTTGGCCGGGACCGAGCACTCTCACGACGCTTCCAGAAGATCGACGTCCTCGAGCCGAGCCAGGAAGAGGCCTATCGCATCCTGAAAGGCCTGAAGGACGTCTATGAGGAGCATCATGGGCTTCGCTATACCGATGCGGCGCTGCGCTCAGCGGTCGAGCTCAGCGCGCGGCACATCAATGATCAAGCGCTACCGGACAAGGCGATCGATGTCATCGACGAGTGCGGGGCCTGGCTCTCTCTGCAAGGTGGGAAGCGCAAAAGGAAGACGGTTCGCCCGCCAGATATTGAGGCCGTGATCGCGCGCATCGCGCGGATTCCACCCCGCTCCGTGTCAGCAACGGACCGCGAGCAGCTAAAGCACCTTGAGCGGGATCTGAAGTTACTGATCTTTGGACAGGACCAGGCGATCAGCACGGTCAGCTCCGCCATCAAGCTCGGCCGGTCCGGACTCGGTCAGCCGGACCAGCCCATCGGCTCCTTCCTATTCACGGGACCCACAGGCGTGGGCAAGACCGAGTTGGCACGTCAACTCGCTGCGGTGATGGGCGTCGAGTTCCTCCGCTTCGACATGAGCGAGTACATGGAGAAACACACCGTGTCGCGCTTGATCGGTGCGCCTCCCGGCTACGTCGGTTTCGATCAGGGAGGGTTGCTTACCGATGCGGTCATTAAGACACCGCACGCGGTTCTGGTTCTCGACGAGCTCGAGAAGGCGCATCCCGACGTCTTCAACATCCTCCTGCAGGTGATGGACCACGCGACACTCACCGACAACAACGGGCGTAAGGCAGACTTCCGAAATATCATTCTGATCATGACCACCAACGTGGGCGCCAGGGATCTCGAGCGACGCGGCGTAGGCTTCGCTGGTAGCAGCGGCGCCGCCGACCATAAGAGCACCAGAGCTCTAGAGCGTGCGTTCTCACCGGAGTTTCGGAATCGACTTAACGACACCGTGCACTTCAATCGGCTGACGCCTGACGTAGTCCGTAAGGTGGTCGACAAGTTCCTGGATGAACTGGACGGGCAGCTTTGCGCACAACGGGTCACTCTGCATGTCAGCGACGAAGCAAAGGAATGGCTGGGGCGAGAGGGCTACGACGAGAGCTTTGGAGCCCGTCCCATGGCCCGACTCATTCACGAGAAGATCAAGGCGCCACTCGCCGAGGAGTTGCTCTTTGGTGAGCTGAATGGCGGTGGAGAGGTCCATGTCGAGTTGACCGACGGAAAGCTCGAGTTCCGCTTCGGACCCAGCTGAGGCGCGCGCCATTCCCATCTCGTCGGCTTCCCTCGCACGAGTGGCGCTCACCGCAGCGCTACTGCTGTGTAGCTCGCTGCCTGTCCTCGCTCATGGGGCAGACGTCAGCGGCCGGATTGAGGGCTGGAGCGCCGACGCACGCTACGAGATCTGGCGCACGACCAGCCTCGATCTGACTCGCCTCGACCAACCGCGCGAGCGTATCCTCGTCGACGACCCCAGTGGTCGCTTCAAGTTGGCCTGGCAGGACGACAATGAACCCAGCTGGGTGATCCTCCATCAGCAGGTGCAGCCGCTCGGTGGCCCTCCTCTTGACCTGTTCCGGCCTGCGGATCTGCTGCCCCTCAATGCCAAGTCAGGCGACGAAATCCTCCTCCACGGCATCGAGCCCACGCTGATCTGGGAGCGAAGTCGCGCCAGCACGCGTCCCGATGTACTGCAAAAGACCCTCCTGCTCGCCCTGCTAGTTCTCGGCCTCGGGATCCTGGTCCGGCTACTTCTGCGTTCTTCTGCCGCACCCGCAGGGCTCCGTTCTGCTCCCCTACAGGAACTGCCGCGAATCGCACGACACAGCTCCTTCGAGCAACGAGTCATGCTGGCTTTGCTTGCCGTCGCCGGGGCCTTGCGACTCCGAGGAATCGCCAGTCAGTCTCTCGATCTGCTCGAACTCTCGTATCTCCCAGGGATCGGTCGACCAGTTCACTCGGCAGGTGCGGCCGAGGGTCTGAGCGGGCTCGGGTCCATGCTCCAGGAATTCGGCGAACTGTACTGCCTGGACCTGGTCCACCCTCCCCTCTATCACCTCCTGCTCGGCCTGCTGTCCTTGATCAGTGATGCCGAATGGCTCTTGAGAATGCCGGCCTTCCTGGCCTCAATGGCTACCACCTGGCTCATCTGGAAGCTCGTGCGCTCGTGGTCGCCCGAAATCGGCCTGACCGCCGCCGCGCTGCACGCGGTGGCCCCACCCGCTGTCTACTTCGGCCAGGATGCGACTCCGTACGCACTGGTCGCGTTAGTAGGTACCAGTTCGGTGATCCTGTTGATTCGTGCTCTGCGAGAAGGAACAACCAGGGCATGGAGCGCCTGGTTCGCGCTCATCGTCACCGGCTTTCTCTGCCACTATGGTGTCGCTCTGGTGGGCATCGCTGAGTTGCTCGCTGTCGCCTTCCTCACGCTGATAAGCACCGACGCGAGACGCTGGCGGGCTGCACTACACCGCGCTACTGGCCCAGGACTGCTGTTCGCTCCCATTCCGCTGCTGTGGGCCTGGCTCCACTTCTCGACCTTCCCCACTGTTGCGCAGGACACCCGGCTGGTCGCCGATACCTATGCGCAGTCTCCAGGACTGCTGTCGTTCTGCTGGGACTTCTTTTGCGTGACCAGCGGGCTCGTAGCAGGTTCGTCGCCGCTGCCAGCCATAGCCGCCATCGTTCTGCTCGCCCTCGGCCTCAGCCGAGCCCTACGGCTGGCAGCCGCGGGAACACCGGGAGGTCGTTTCAGCGAGTACGTGCCGGGCATCCTGCTATGGCTGCTGTTGGCCACCTT
>CAZEIY010000054.1:4605-9225 GCA_964512375.1 uncultured Rickettsiales bacterium
TGCGCTGTTCTACGTCAACATCCGCGCCCAACTCGGTGGGAGGATCTTCTATGGATTCCGCTGGCTGAGTTGGTTCCATCCTCTTCTGCTCGCACTCATCGCCATGGGGGCAGTCGGCAGCGGGGCCCACAAGACGATACGAGTCGCGCTGTCACTGATCTGGCTGAGCGGCGTCCTACCAGCCAGCCTGGCGCAGCTCCGCCAGCCGCCCCGTCCCGACTACCGCGGAGCGGCAGAGTTCATCCGCGGTGAGCTCGCAGACCACGATGGCCTGGCGACGCTCCCGTCCTGGTTCCAGCGGGGAAACGTCATTCATTACCTCAAGGAAGGGGGCATCCCATCCGAACGCCACTCCCGGGAGGGGCAGGGGGTGTGGATGTTGGATGGCAAGCGCATCAACCTCGAAGCCGTGCACAGCTCTCTCCCCTTCGAGAGCAGCGCTGCGAGTGGTCACGTCGATAGGCTGTGGGTGGCCCACATCAGCGAGTCAATGTTCGGCCGCGCCAAATTCTCGGACGAGGTCGCACTGCAGGCCATCGCCTGGGCCGATGAGAACATGCAACCAGACGGAGTGTGGGACTTCCAGGGTCTGAGGCTGCACCGTTACCGTCACAGAGCCGGAGGTGAACAGAGCCTCTCCCCTGGGGGCGCTCTGCTGGTCTCATCTGAACGCGCCGTACTCACCCATCACAGCTATCCCCTGCTCGACGATAAGCCTCGCTTTGCGCCCGCTGAGGCCATGGCTGGACTACCCGAAGGACTGGGACCAACCGTTCGCATGCACAGCCCGATGGCACCCAGTTGCGTGGAATGGGACTGGAGCGAGCTACAAGCCGATCTCGATCCAGATGCCTCACACCACTGGTATCTTGAGCTACGGGTCCCCTTCACCGAAGGAGCTCAGCCACGCATCGTAAAGCGCAGTCCCGCGCAGCTCGATGCAAGGGTTGAGGGCAACACGCTGCGAGTCTCCGCCGTCGGCCCGAGTTGCGAGCGTGCCCCGCTGCAGTTGCTCTTTCTACCCCCAGAGAAAGCGCAGCCAGCAGAACACTGAGTTCGTCTTACTCGACCTCATCTTCATGAAGATCGACGTCCTCTTCACCGGGCGGGTCGACATCGGGAAAGATGAACTTGTCGGCTAGCTCCTCATTCGATGGCACCACCGACTCCAAGGTAAAACCCATTGCCTTCCCACCTGCCGCTGGACGCTGCAGATCGCAGGAGCACAGCGAGCTGATATCTCCAGTACTCGGATAACCATTGGCGTCCAGATCCAGCACAACGAAGACATCCAATCCATCAGGCACGAGCGCCTCCACGCTCATTGGCCAGCGCAGCGGGCGCTGCCGATCCACCCACAAGAACGTAGGAGCAACCCGCGGCGGATACCGGCGCCCGAACTTCTCATAGGACTCACTCTCGCGGACCGGGAGACCCACAACCATCAACTGACTGCTACGGAGCCAACTCAAACCGAAGGCGGTGTCGATGATGAGACCTCGTCTCTCGCCACCCTGAGTAGTGGGCCGCGCAGCCAGATCCATGCCTCCAGGCTCAGGTCCCGGGCTGAAGGGACGATCAACAACGAAGTTGAGCGCCATACCCGGTGGGAGGACTTCAGGATACGGAACGGGAGCACTCACCAGATCGCCACGATTCACATCAAGATTGCCGTCCTGATCGACGGCAACCAGATAGGTCAAGCCAGGAAGGAGCGGAGCATCAAGCGAGAGGTCAGCCGTCACAGGCAGCGTGCTGCTCAGCCAGTACAACTTCGGTCGCTGCCCCTCGCGAGCCCAGTCCCCCTCCATCTGCCCCTCTTCGAAGCCCATGAAGATTGCGGTCACCTCGCTCGCATCGGGAGGAGAGGGGAACTGCAAGATCACATCAACTCTCGAGGTTCCGGGCGGAAGGAACGAAGCCATCGACGCCGTCCCCGACTCTCCAGGTCCCCTCTCCGGCTCACTGCGTGAACATGCCAACAGAAGCGAGCAGGCTACACATAGTGCGAAGAGACAATGGCTGGGACGAAAGTTGGACACCGCAGCCATCAGTGTAGACGGTTGGGAGCAATGGGCTCACCTCCCCGCACCTCACGATCTGGACGTGGTCTGGAATGCTCATCAGCCCCAGCGCTGCGGACATGAACCGAGAACGCCGTGCTAAGTAGGCCCAATGGATGCCTCATCATCGTCCCGTCGAGAGCAACTAGAGGCCTGCGCCGACCTGCTCGAAGCCATCGAGAAGGACCGAGCGCTGCTCGCCGATGCGCCACGTGATCTGCGCGATCGACTGCTCCGTGCCGCAGGGCTCATTTCGTTGCCGAGCCACCAGGACCTGCGCAAGCTACGTAAAGAAGAGGCGCGTCGAAGGAAGCGAAGCCGCCGCGAGCAGGACCAGAGAGCTCTGGACGCTTCCGGGATTCGCAAGGCGCGAACGGCCGCCATCTTCGCAACGCCAACCGGGAACGCGCCGCGCGAGCTTGAAGCGCCCTCTTCCGAGGGTGACAACGCCGAACTCAACAGCCCCCGCGGCTGCTACATCTGCAAGCGAGACTTCAAGACGGTCCACTCCTTCTACGATTCGATGTGCCCCGACTGCGGCGACTTCAACTGGACTAAGCGTCAGCAGAGCGCCGATCTGAAGGGCCGGGTCGCGTTAGTGACCGGGGCCCGCGTAAAGATCGGCTACCAGGCAGCCATCAAGCTGCTTCGTGCGGGAGCGCACGTGGTGGTGGTCTCCCGATTTCCACACGATGCCGCCCAGCGATACGCCGCTGAAGAAGACTTCCCACAGTGGAACGACCGCCTCGAGATCCACGGCCTGGATCTACGACACACACCCAGCGTGGAAGCCTTCTGCTCGCAGCTTCTTACCCGCCTGCCCCGCCTCGACTTCATCCTCAACAACGCATGCCAGACGGTGCGCAGGCCGGCCGGCTTCTACGCTCACCTGATGGACGCTGAGCGAAGTTCTGGGCAGCTCGACAAGCCGGCTGCTGCTCTGATTCGCTCCGAAGCCCCACAAGAATCGGGCCCCTCGGCTCTGCTCAAGGGACAGTTGGACGGCGGCTCCGCCGAGCTCTCCCAGGTACCTCTCCTCCCTGAAGACATTGGCCGCGACCTGAACATCTTCCCGGAAGGACAGCTGGATGCTGACCTACAGCAACGAGATCTGCGCAAGGTGAACAGCTGGAGGCTGCTCCTTCACGAAGTGCCCGCAGTCGAGCTCCTCGAGGTGCATCTGGTCAATGCAGTCGCGCCATTCATCCTTAATGCACGCCTGAAGCCGCTGATGACTCGCTTTCCGAGCAGCGACAAGCACATCGTCAATGTGTCGGCGATGGAAGGGCAATTCTACCGGACCTTCAAGACCGCACGGCACCCACACACCAACATGGCAAAAGCCGGCCTCAATATGCTGACCCGTACCTCGGCGCCGGACTACGTGCGTGACGGCATCCACATGAACAGCGTCGACACCGGCTGGGTCACCGATGAAGACCCAGCCCACCACGCTGAGCGGAAGGTGCGAGAGCACCACTTTCACCCGCCGCTCGACATTGTCGATGGCGCTGCACGCATCTGCGCGCCCATCTTCGACGGCTTCAACACCGGTGAGCACGTCTGGGGTCGCTTCTTGAAGGACTATCACTCAGTCGACTGGTAGCTCCCTCGGGTCCGCCTCCTCAGGCTTGCTATCCTTCAGGACAGGTTCGCTGCACGCCAGACCTGGCGAGCGGGCCGGGAGGCTGCCGTGATGCACAGGATGGGAGCACGGTCCCTTTGATGAAGCATCCCGCCCAGCTGTTGCTGGCCGTCGCCGCCGTCGGCGTCGTCGGTGGCCCCTCGCTGCTGGGTGAGGGTGTCGATATCCCCGACGATGCTCTCTACTACATGGTGCCAGCCTGGGACTGGCTGCGCACAGCGGTCACCTCGGGTCAGTCCATCTGGTTCGTACCGGGCAAGCTGGGTGGCACATCACTCTATGTAGATGTCGTTCCGATGGGACCGCTCTACCCCGCCTGGCTGCTCGCGCTGATACTGCCGACGGTCACTGCCCTCGGGGTCGCCAGCGTCCTGCATGCCATAGGGACCCTGCTCGCTGTTCGCTGGCTGGCACTTGTCCACGGCGCATCGCGCACGGCAGCAACCCTGGCCGGCTGCGGCATCGTCGTGGGTCCGCTGGGACTGACGGCCTTCCAGGACGCCCAAATGGACACCTGGCCCGCGTTCCTGTGGCTGCCGATGGTGCTGGGCTGTCTGGAACGGCTTAGCCAGGTCGAGGCTCAGCAGAGACGACGCTGGATCGGTCTTGGCGCACTCTCGCTCGCGATGCTGTTCCTCGGCGCACACCTGCGTCTGGCCGCTGCCTCGGGCGCTGTGATCGCGCTGTGGCTGCTGCTGCGCGGCAAAGATCTGCGCGGTGGCGTGCTCACCTGCAGCCTGGGACTCCTCGCTGGACTCCCGGGTTTTCTACCCATGCTGCTCGAAGTATCCCTGGCCTCTGCGGGAACCGGCGACATCAACAAGCTGTCGAACCCCATAGACCAGGCGCTAGGTCTGCACGCTATCCCAGGAATCATCTCCCCGGGGCTGATGGTAGTCGGCCGAGACGTCG
>CAZEIY010000054.1:9235-16164 GCA_964512375.1 uncultured Rickettsiales bacterium
CGGGATCTCGTTGGTTGCAGGACTCACCACCACCGGCCGAGAGCTCCGTCGGCTCGCATTCTTCTCGCTGATCCTGGTGTTGGCCGGCACCCACATCCCAGGCCTGCACTACCTGTTCGCGCCGCTGGTGGTGCTCAGTCACCCGGTCAACCTGGTCTATCCGGCGCTCGCCTGCTTCCCAATAGCTGTCCTGGCCGCGAAGGGACTCGATTCCCTGTTCACCCTCGAGCCTCATGCCCTCACTTCCTGGCTGAAGAGCCGCACCGGCGCTGTAGTGCTCGTACTGATCGGCACTGTCCTGGCCCGGGTAGTGCTCGGCAAGTGGGGCTTCCCGAGCGGCTACGGCTGGTTCATGTACTCCATTGGCGCGGTACAGGCCGCCATCGTCATCGGAATCTTGTGCGCACTGTTCACCACCCGAACCGGCGAGAGCCGAAGGCAAGCAGTGTTCGTACTGTGCCTCCTCGACCTGTGTCTCTTTGCGGTCCGCGGTCACCTCGCCGTACCCTCCCAGCCCATCGTCAGCCCCGCAGACAACGTTCGCGGTGATCTCACCCTGCTCGAAGGCGGCTACCTCGACATCAAGGACCTCTCACGCGGCTACGACTCCACAATCATGGGGGTGGGCCTGGGCGAAGAGGATGACGAAGCCTGGACAGAGGGCGGCGAGACCGCTGCAGGCGAGGTGCAGTCCAATGAGCAGGGTTCCGATGTCCCCGAGCACGAATCTCCCCCTGACGACCTCGAAGAGGACACCATCGAGGCTCCGGTCAGCGGGGACTCCATTGATACCCCTGAGGTGGATGCCCCAGCGCTCCAGGCCGAGCTCCTCGGTCGCCACTGGCCGCCCCATCTGGGCGTCAGCAGCGGCATCCCGGGTCTATCAGGACGCTCCAAGCTTGCACCCGCCAGACAGGTTGAGGCCCTGGGCCCCCTCGCCGAAGCCCTTCAGGACGTAGAGCCGACCCGAGACATCCTCGGCACTCTGTTCGGGCGTGCCGTAGGAGAGCCTGAGAAAGTCGGTGAGTATGAAGATGACGTCACCTGTGGCTTCCAATACTGCGATCACGTAGGAACCCGTACCCTCGCTCTGCACGGCATCGCCAACGCCGTCTGGGAAGACAAGGCGCGCTATCGACTCGAGGCCGTTGTGCCCCGCTGCTACTCACCGAGCAGCGCCAAGGTGATCGCGGCGCCGGGTGAGCGACTGGAACGCCTGCTCACGCGCCCCTTCCAAACCTCTGGTCCGGTGTTGCTTGAGGAAGCCCTGGACGGAGCCTCGACCCTCGCCGAAGCTCGGGTCTCCTGCGAGGGAGAGCGCTCAGTTGATGTAGAGGCAGCGTCAGCGGGAATGGTGGTCTTTCGCGAGCGCTGGCACCCGGGCTGGCAGGTGCGGGACCAGAACGGGTCAGCGCTCTCCACCTTCCCAGTCAACCAGGTGCACCTGGGCGTGCTCGTGGAGGCGGGGAGGCACCATCTCAACTATCGCTTCGTTCCCCCTGGCCTTCACCTCGGCCTCCTGCTCAGTCTACCGGCCCTTCTCCTGGCTCTGGCTCTCGCGCTGTTCCGCACCCGCCGGGCCCCCGGTAGGGCCACGGTTTCAGCGAGTATGGCTGCCCTTGCCCTCTTCTTCGCCACCCCCGGCAATGCCGCTAGCGGCATCGACGGCGTGGTCACTGCCTGGAGCCCGGACGCGATCTACGAGATCTGGTTGACGACCAGTCTGGACTTAAGCGACCCGGGACAGCCTGCCCTTCGAGCCGCTGTGGAGGATGGCAGTGGACGCTTCCACCTCGACATCCCCGCAGGCCACGAGGGGCCCAGTTGGCTCTTCTTGCACCAGCGAGTCGAACGAGAGGGCAAGCCACCACTGGTCTTCTATCTACCGTGGGATCTCTTGCCCATCGAAGAACTCCGACCTCCTGATCTCGTGCGCTTGCGAGCGATTCCTCCCGACCTGGCAGAGCTTCGCGAGACTGGAGAGCGAGTGCCCGGAAGCTGGCAACAGAGCCTCTATCTGGCGCTCGTCATCTACCTGGGTGGTGCTGCGCTCTTGTGGCTGCTCGCTCGACTACACGCCACAGCTCTCGGAGCTCAGACTCTGCTCGCTACCTCGCGGGGGCTGCTGCCCGACAGCGACGCGCTACGCTCCGCCGCAAACAGTCCACCGCTCGCCGGAACCAGAGCCCCACCGGCCATCACTACCCGCGAGCGTACCCTGCTGGGCCTGATCCTGACCCTGACCGCTGCGCTGCGAATACCGGGCATGTACGGCGCACCGCTTGAGCTGTTGGAGTACACCTACGGACCCGGCAGCCGGGCAGCGTCTGCCGGGTCCGTCGACTCTCCTGGCCTCCTTGCTCAGTTGTTACGGCCAAGCTCCCTCGAGGTCACGCATCCACCTCTGTATCACTGGCTCCTGAGCGGCCTCGACATGATCTCCCATGCCGAGTGGTTGATCCGAACACCTGCCCTACTCTCGTCGTTGGCTACCGTGTGGCTATCGTGGCTGCTGTTCCGACGTCTATCGCCCAGAGTGGGGCTGCTAACAGCGGCAGCGGTCGCCTGCGCAGCACCGTCCGTCCACTTTGGAGCTGATGCCACCCCCTACGCATTCATGGGAGTAGTCGCCGTCGGCTCCCTACTGCTCCTGCTGCGCGCACTCACTGAGCCCGGTCTGCGACCGTGGCTCCACTGGCTTGCACTGATCGTCGTGGGCACCCTCTGTCACTATGCGGTCGTCCCCTTCGCGCTCGCACAGATTGCGGCGCTCGGAACCATGACTTTGATTCGCCGGTCGGATCCCCGCTGGCCGATCGCACTGAGCCACACGGTGCGCGCAGGGATGATACTGGCGCCCGTTCCCCTCCTCTGGTCTCTGCTGCACTTCGGCTACTTTCCTCCCATCGCTTTGGACACGAGGCTGTTTGCCGACACCTATCCGCGAGACCCCGGGCTCGGCCGCTTCGTATCCGAATTCTGGTCGGTCGCGGTCGGAATCTCTCCGAACAAGCCCATCCTGGGCCTGTTGATTCTCCCCCTACTGCTCACCGGCCTCACGGACGTCTACCGACGCCATCGGGTTCTCGCCAACCTCCTACTCGTCATGATCGCCGCCTTCATCGGTGGGGTGACCTTCTTCCACAGCAACCTCACCTGGTACCTCAATGGGAGAGTCTTCTTCGGGTTTCGGTGGATTTCCTGGCTGCTACCTCTGCTCATGGGCCTGGCGGCCTGCGGAGTTCTCGGACTTCCAGCCGAAGGCGACCTGGACCCAGCCGTTGGGAGGCGCGTCCAACAAACAGACACAGAAGAGCAAGAGCCCAGATCGAAGTGGGACCTCCGGCGCCTGATCCTCTGGCCCCTGGGGCTCGCCTGGCTGGTACTTGCCGCACAATTCACTTTGAATTCCGCCGAACACACAACACATCCCGACTATGCAGGGGCTGCAGCCCAGATCCGTGCCGAATTGAGCGACCGGGACGCCATCGCCACGCTCCCTCTGTGGGCTCAACGGGGCCCGCTCGCCTGGTACATGCAACGTGACGGCAGCTCTCGATTGCGCGAGGTCGGGGGCGTTCTGGGATGGTACTTCGCCGACAAACTCACCTTTCTCGAAGCCACTAACGAGCGTCTTCCCTTCCAGAGCAGCGCTCGCAACACCCACTTCGACCGGCTCTGGCTGGCAATAGTCGACGAGCGCATGTTCGGACGACGAAAGTTCTCTGCGCAGGTAGCAGAAGATGCGCTCCGTTGGGCCCAGGACAACCTGCACAGCGATGGGCAGTGGCAATTTCGGGACCTGCGTCTCTACCGCTTCCGCCAGGTGAACGAGCACTTATTCTTCGACGAAGATGGACGCGACTTCCACCTGACCGCCGGCGAACAGGAGCTCCGCGCGCTGCCGTGGCTCGAGCCCAACATGCCTGGCTGCATTGAAATGGAGGGCGACGAGGAGGAGGAAGACGACGACAGCGCAGAGGAAAGTCACCGAGACGATCTGGCCGAGGGAGAAATGCAGTGGCGCTGGCTGCTCAATCCACGAGTACCTCTGAGCCAACCAGGATCGCTTCCCCGAGCTGTCGTGCAGCACGGTGAGCTCTACCTACCGACTCAACCCGATTCCCGTTACTGGCAGGGAACGATCGAAGGAGGGCCCTGCGCGGGTCCAGCGCCGGTACTCAACCTGCTGCGAGCGCAAGACGAACCCAACCCGAAGCACGTAGAGGAAGCCGAAAAGCAACCCATCAACGAACTCTGAAATCCATAGAACGCACGAACGCTGTTAGGAAATCCCCAACAGCGTCGCGGCTTGAAGCTAATTGTGACGTGGTAGCTGAATCAACAACTACCAGGCTGCCCCCGCCATGGAGGCGGCCGCCTTCAGTCCCGGGGGCGGGGCTTTGGAGTCGGCTTCGGAATCGGTGCAGGGCGCCAGTTCATGACATGTCTCCTTGTGGGTTCAACAGGATTGATTGTAGCCGGTAGCCTTGGCTACTGCCAAAGGATCTACCTAAGAAAAAACTCCCCGCACTCCGTGGACCAGCTGTCGGGCATTGAGGGTACGGATCTCAACGAGGTGTCGATAGATCATCTGAGGACGCAGGTAGAACTCCCGCAGACCCTGCTTTTGCATCTTCAAGAGGTACTCGTTAGAGACCTCTCTGGGAACAAAGATCATCTTCTTCGGATCGGGCTGGAATGTGGTCCAGTTCTCCCAATCATCACGGTCGAGTCTGCCCTCGCGGCGCAGATCCTCGAACATCTGAGAGCCCGGAAAAGGCACCGTGATCGCGAACTTGGCAAAGTCCAGATCGAGACTCTTGGCGAAGTCGATCGTCTGCCGCGTCATCTCCGGCGTCTCGCCGGGCAGACCAATCATGAACAGGCCTACTGCGTCGATCTTTTCTTCACGAATCAGCGTCACGGCGCGCCGGGTGGTCTCGGTGGTGAAGGTCTTGTTTACGTTCTCCAGGAGGAGATCGACGCCCGACTCGATGCCAAGTAGCAGTCGGCGACAGCCAGAGGCACGCATGATTCGAAGGCTCTCACGATCGACACGGTCAACACGCGTCTCACTCAACCAGCACAGCTTCTTGTGCAAACCGCGACGCATCAGCTCTTCGCAGAATGTGTACAGAATCTTCTTATTGAGCGGAAAGATCGGATCCACAAAGCCGATCTGCCGCACGCCGTAGCGCTCGTGCAGATACTCGTACTCATCGACCACCTGGATCGGATCACGCTTGCGATAGTTCGAGCCCGTGTAGAGCAAAGAGCAGAATTCGCAGCGATAGGGGCAGCCACGGGAGCCCGTCATCGACAACACCGGGTGTGCCACGTCGGCGAAGGGAAGCAGACCGTATCTGGTGTATGGGAAGAGGTTCCACGCCGGATACGGCAAAGCGTCCAGATCCTGGATCACCGGCCGATCCGCCGTCTTCTGCACCTCACCATCATCATTGACGAACGAGATGCCGTTGATCGATGCGTAGTCGGTGCTGCCCGAGTCAAAAGCACCGACCAGCTCACTGATCGTGTACTCGCCCTCGCCATGTACGACAAAGTCCACCTCGGAGCCCGCAAGAATCTCCTTGTAGAAGATGTCCGCGTGAACATTCCCGGCGACCACCTTGAGTTCAGGGATCGCGACTCTGGCCATCTCCGCAATCTTCAGAGCGACCAGCGTCGAGGGGGTCAGCATGCCGATACCCAGCACGTCAGGACGGAATTCCCGCAGTTGATCGATGACCTTGTCGACACCCATGCCAAAGGTGAACTGGTCGATGGCCTTCACGCAGTGGCCATCTTGCTGCAGTACACCAGCGATGTAGGCCAGGCCGATCACTGGCATCGGCTCGAGCAGCCCCTGGAACTTGCCCAGGGCTTCCATGTTCATGGCTGGATTGACGAGCATTACACGCATGCCATGCAGCGTAGTCGGCCGCTGAGAATAGCGCCAGTCGCTTCCCATTGACCGCGGGACGGTTTGATAGGAAAGTTCGAAGCAATGCTCGAAGGCTACCTCCAACATGAACCGCGAGTGGACCCCTTGGCCTGGGTACATGAGCGGGCCGTTGTCATCGGTGACGTTGAGCTCGCAGCCGACGTTTCGATCTGGCCTGGAGCTATCCTTCGAGGCGACCAGGGCAGCATTCGCATTGGCACGAAGAGCAACATCCAAGACGGCACCGTGGTGCACGCTACTCACGGCCTGTCGACCACTTCTGTCGGTGACCGGGTGACGGTAGGCCACAACGCCATCCTCCACGGCTGCACTATCGGTTCCGACTGTCTCATTGGAATGGGGGCCATCGTCCTGGACAACGCGATCATCGGTGCCGGCTCGATCGTGGGAGCTGGAGCACTGGTACTGAAAGATACCGTCGTTCCCCCCGGCTCACTGGTCCTGGGTCATCCTGCGCGCGACTTCCGCACCCTGACAGAACAGCAGACCCTGGCCATTGACGAGGGCTGGCGAGCCTATGTCCGCCTCACGAACGAGTATCGAGGCGCTGGTACCTCCTGATTCCAGAACTGCGCGCTCCAGTGGCCCCAACAAGGATGTGAGCTCTTGAGGGACACCGATCGCCCGAGGCACTGGAGCGGACCCCCTGCTATCGTCTCTCCTGGAGCGCTCGAGATGGCCCGCCGGGTCATGGAGCGAGAGGACTACATCGTCCCGGTGGGAGGCCAGAGGAGCATGTCCAGCTTGCGTCTTGCCATTCTGCTGTCTCTCGCGGGCACCGCCGCGGTGCTGACAGGCTGCCAGACCGGAGACGCGCTCGAGGGCCTCAGCGTCATCATGACGCCCTTCGAACCCAGCCTCGACGACGACCTGGTAGTTGAAGTAGGCAGTCGTCCGGCCGCCTCCGACGACCCCGACTTCCGCCTCTCCTATCGCTGGTTTCAAGATGAAGAGCTACAGA
>CAZEIY010000054.1:16174-16396 GCA_964512375.1 uncultured Rickettsiales bacterium
ATCGACGGGAACCGAGTCAGCGCAGAACTGACTGGTGGCGGCGAGGTCTGGCGAGTGGTGGTTACACCTCAACTCGGCGTGACTCAGGGCACAGCGGCCGAAGCATCTGTGACCCTACCTCCCGTGCCTGCCGATATCGATGGGGACGGCTATGAAGGCAGCAACGGTGACGGTAGCGACTGCGACGACGAGGACCCCTCCATTCATCCCGGTGCAACTGAG